>JACQAM010000004.1 GCA_016194975.1 Bacteroidota bacterium | reverse complement strand
GGATTGAACGAGGATGTGATTCGTCGCTACGTAAAATATCAGGAAGAGGAAGAACGAAAAGAAGAGAAACAGAATAAAGATTTTGGACTCTTTGAGTCCACTGGTTTATGAAATCCACCTGCTTTGCAGGTGGTCGTTTAATGTTGTGGTACGTGGTGAAAGATTACACCGATATTTCTAAAGTAAAATTTTCCACCACCACTGATGAACTCTACGTGGCTGCTGCTCCTGCCGCCGATTATAAAAAAACGCTGATCGATGCATGGGACCTCAATGAAAAGAAAGTCACAAAAAATTTTATCACAAGCGACAACGAACATTATGCGATCTCGAATCTTGATGTGAGCGCCGATGGAACACAACTCGCCGTGGCGATCTCCAATGGAAATCACGGCATCGATATTTTTGACATTGCCACTGCGAAATTGTCCACGCACATCGCCACCAAAACAGATGTGGTGGCCGTTGCGTTTTCTCCCGATGGAAAAAGTGTTGCATCGGGCGGAACAGATAAAAAAATTACCTGCTGGGACCTCGCGACAAAAAAAGCAAAATGGATCTCCGTATGGAAAACCGGCGAAGAAGATTATGTGTATGGAGTTGCTTTTTCTCATGATGGAAAAAAAATCTGCGCCTGCGGATCAGGAACCGGTGCGCCGGTTTTATTGTATGATGCGGAAACCGGAAAATCTGCCGGAGAACTCGGAGAATTTAATTCGGGCGGGAACGCGATCATTTTTGCCAATGATGATCAGTCGGTGTATGTGGCTTTCACCACCTACGGAGATTTTCACGAAGTGATCGTGGTGCAGAAGTTTGCTTTGTGAAGTTCTCACCTCTCAGTTCTCCTTACCTTTGCAACATGATTGAAATAGGAAGAACGCTGATCTCCGACGATGTGGTAGAAAAAAAATTCGTCTGCGATCTGCATGCGTGCAAGGGCGCGTGTTGTGTGCACGGTGACTCGGGCGCGCCGCTGGAAAAAGAAGAAACCGAAATTCTTGAAAAGATCTATGATAAAGTCAAACCCTATCTCACTGAAAAAGGAATTGCAGCGATAGAAAAGCAGGGAACGTGGCTCAAAGATTCGGACGGAGATAAAGTGACGCCGCTCGTGAATGGAAATAAAGAATGCGCCTACACTGTTTTTGAGAATGGCATGGCTTTGTGCGGAATTGAAATGGCGTGGAAGGATGGGAAAATAAAATGGCAAAAACCCATTTCGTGTCATTTATATCCGGTGAGGATCACTGCGCATAAAAGTTTTGATGCTGTGAATTATGAGAAGTGGAACATCTGCAAACCGGCCTGTGCATGTGGAGAAAAATTAGAGGTGCCCGTTTATAAATTCGTGAAGACAGCGCTCGTAAGAAAATACGGAAGCGAATGGTTCGAACAACTCGAAGCCGCAGCGGAGTTTGTCGCAAACAAAAAATGATCCGGCAGCAGGATGCTCTGACTGAAAAAAAAATTCTCACTCTACAAACGTAAATTTGAATCCTGCAAGAGCAATCCCAACTTTTTTTCAAAAAAAACTGACCTCACGTGGAACCCGCGTGAATCCTGAAAAAGTCCGGTGTTATTAGTCGTTATCAACAAAAGTTGTTTCGGTACTGTGTGCAAAACTTCGGTTAAATGTTAATCGAATAAACTTGACTACTCCACGCATTTTCTAAAAATTTGCCTTCGTGTGATTGAAGCGTCAGAATGATCGACGTAACACTTAAACAGCAGGCTTAGCGGCCTGCTTTTTTCGCCAAGAACACCAACAATTAACCGAATTACGAATCAATTAATCTCCCAGGAGGCGAATTTTATGGCAGAAGTGAACGAACCCATTCTCACCGATAACAAAGACCGCTTTGTTTTATTTCCGATCAAACACCACGACATCTGGGAAATGTATAAAAAGGCCGAAGCCAGTTTCTGGACGGCCGAAGAGATCGATCTCTCTGCTGATAATTCCGACTGGACCGGCAAACTCAATGACGACGAGCGGCATTTCGTAAAACACGTGCTCGCTTTCTTCGCAGCAAGCGACGGAATTGTAAATGAAAATCTCGCGATCAATTTTACCAATGAAGTCCAGTATCCTGAAGCACGCTGCTTCTACGGATTCCAGATCATGATCGAGAATATTCACAGCGAAACCTACTCGCTGCTCATCGACACTTACATCAAGGATCCGGCAGAAAAAGATAAACTCTTCCATGCTATCGATACGGTTCCTGCTGTTGGGAAAAAAGCAGAGTGGGCATTGAAATGGATCGGCAGCGGCGGATTTGCAGAGCGACTCATCGCATTCGCTGCAGTGGAAGGAATTTTCTTCTCCGGCTCTTTCTGTTCCATCTTCTGGTTGAAGAAACGCGGACTCATGCCGGGACTTTCTTTTTCCAATGAACTTATTTCACGCGACGAAGGATTGCATTGTGATTTCGCTTGTTTGCTTTACACCAAACATCTTCGTCATCAATTACCCGAATCAAAAGTGCGGGAGATCATCACCAACGCAGTAGAAATTGAAAAAGAATTTGTGACCGATGCGATTCCTGTGAAACTCATTGGTATGAATTCCGAACTCATGTGCCGTTACATTGAATTCGTTGCCGATCGTTTGCTCGTTGCACTCGGTTGCAGCAAAGTTTACAATGCAACCAATCCGTTCGACTTCATGGAAATGATCTCGCTCCAGGGCAAAACCAATTTCTTTGAAAAACGTGTTGCAGAATACCAGAAAGCAGGTGTTACAGGCGACCGTGCAAGCAACGTTTTTAAACTCGACGAAGATTTTTAAACTGAAATTCAACTCAGCGATGAGCTGAAAGAAAAAAAACTGCATACGCAATCCTCCCGATCCTCAAAACCCAAAAACGCTCCCCCTTATGTATGTAATCAAACGCGACGGAAGCAAGGAGTCTGTGAAATTCGACAAAGTCACAGCCCGGATTCAGAAACTCTGCTATGCACTCGACCCGGTGCATGTAAGCGCAGTGGAAGTGGCTATGAAAGTGATCCAGGGAATTTATCCCGGTGTCACCACCAGCGAACTCGACAATCTCGCAGCCGAAACCGCCGCGTCGCTCACCACTAAACATCCCGACTATGCGTTGCTCGCATCGCGCATAGCCGTTTCCAATTTGCATAAGAACACAGAAAAATCTTTTTCGAAAACGATAGATCTTCTCTACAATTATCTTGATCCGAAAACCGGACACAAGGCGGCGCTTATTGCAGATGATGTTTATGAAATTATCCACAACAATGCGCAACTGCTCGATTCATCTATCATCTACGATCGCGATTTCGGTTATGATTATTTCGGATTCAAAACACTCGAACGTTCTTACCTGCTGAAGATCGACGGAAAAGTTGCCGAGCGCCCGCAGCACATGCTCATGCGCGTGTCCGTTGGAATTCACAAAGAAGATATTGAATCGGCAATAGAAACTTACAATCTCATGAGCGAGCGCTGGTTCACGCACGCAACGCCCACGCTCTTCAACGCGGGAACACCCAAACCGCAAATGTCTTCCTGCTTTTTATTGACAGTGAAAGAAGACAGCATCGACGGAATTTATGATACGCTGAAAAATTGTGCGAAAATTTCTCAGAGCGCCGGCGGAATCGGATTGAGCATTCACAACATTCGCGCAACCGGTTCTTACATCAAAGGCACCAACGGAACTTCCAATGGAATTATTCCCATGCTGCGCGTGTACAACGACACCGCACGATACGTGGATCAGGGCGGCGGAAAACGCAAAGGATCTTTTGCGATTTATCTCGAACCCTGGCACGCTGATATTTTCGAATTTCTCGATATCAGAAAAAATAACGGGAAAGAAGAAATGCGCGCGCGCGATCTTTTCACCGCCATGTGGATCCCCGATCTTTTTATGAAACGTGTGAAAGAAAATTCTACCTGGTCACTCTTCTGCCCGAATGAAGCTCCGGGTTTGCACGAATGCTGGGGTGAAGAATTTGAAAAACTTTATGAGAAATATGAAGCGGAAGGCCGCCAGCGCAAAACGATACAGGCGCAGGATCTCTGGTTCGCTATTCTCGAATCACAGATCGAAACCGGAAATCCTTACATGCTTTTCAAAGATGCTGCAAACAGGAAAAGCAACCAGCAGAATCTTGGAACCATCAAATCATCAAATCTCTGCACAGAGATCATGGAGTACACTTCCTCCGAAGAGATCGCGGTTTGTAATCTTGCTTCACTCGCGTTGCCGCGTTTCGTTGACAAAGGACAATTCGATCACCAGAAACTTTTTGAAGTGACTTATACCGTCACGAAAAATCTGAACAAGATCATTGACGGAAATTATTATCCCGTTCCTGAAGCGCGTCGTTCGAACATGCGCCATCGCCCCATCGGGCTCGGTGTGCAGGGACTGGCAGATACTTTCATTCTCATGCGTTATCCGTTCGATTCGCCCGAAGCGAGAAAACTTAATTCCGAAATTCATGAGACAATCTATTATGCTTCGATGACGGCTTCGAAAGATCTCGCGAAGAGAGACGGCGCTTATGAAACTTTCCCCGGATCTCCTGCATCAAAAGGAATTTTCCAGTTCGACATGTGGGGCGTTACTCCGGGTTCGCGCTGGGAATGGGACATTCTCCGCGAGGAAGTGAAAAAATTCGGAATAAGGAATTCATTGCTGCTTGCACCAATGCCTACGGCTTCCACTTCACAAATTCTCGGCAACAACGAATGTTTCGAACCTTACACGTCGAACATTTATACACGTCGTGTTCTCTCCGGAGAATTTGTTGTAGTGAATAAACATCTGCTGAAAGATCTCGTGAAACTCGGATTGTGGAATGATAACCTGAAAAATAAAATTATTGCAGCGAACGGAAGTGTGCAGGAAATTCCGGAGATTCCGCAGAATGTAAAAGATATTTACCGCACAGTCTGGGAAATTTCTCAACGTTCACTTATCGATATGGCAGCCGATCGCGGCGCATACATCTGCCAATCGCAGTCGCTGAATTTATTTGTGCCTTCTCCGAATTTTGCAAAACTAACTTCCATGCATTTTTACGCGTGGGAAAAAGGTTTGAAAACAGGAATGTATTACCTGCGCACAAAAGCAGCAGCCGATGCAATCAAATTCACTGTCGACCAGAGCGCGCTTGCAGAACCGGTGAATGAAGTGGTGGCGGAAACCGCCGTTTCACTCGATGAAGCAAAAGAACAAATGGCCTGCTCGCTCGATAATCCTGATGCGTGTGAGGCGTGTGGGAGTTAGACTTCGTCAGCCTTCGACAAGCTCAGTCTGACAACTTGCTTCACGCTCAGGCCTCAGTCTGACAAATTCAGAAACCGCTATCCGAAAGAGTGGCGGTTTTTATTTTCGGATAGTTTGTCTAACTTGTATATGGATTATTACAATGAAGAAGATCGTTTTCCTTTTTTTGGTGTTTAGTATTTCGTGTTCTGTTTTGCATTCGCAGAATCTTGTGGTGAATGGTGATTTTGAAAGTAAAGATTCGGTTTTCAAGCCAAAACAAATGGATGTTTTTTCTGTTTATCATGTTGCAGGGTTTTACAATCCAACTTATGGAAGCCCGGATTTTTATATGATGAGAAACCAGGCAACTTGGTCATCTCAAATTAAAATTCTCCCTCATTCAGGAAATTCTTTTGCGGGATTTATCTCATCCTATTCCGCTTATTCGGGAGAATATTACGAATACGTCGGAGGTGAATTAACAGTTCCATTGGTTACAGGACAAGAATACCTTATGACATTTTATCTGGCCCTCTATGATCAAAGTAATTATTCTATAGATTCCATTGGCATTCATTTCAGCGGACAAAAATTATTTGTGAGTTCTGATGATATGATCAACCCATCTTTACCTCACGCTTCCTCACGAATCAAAGAATACTTTACTGAGAGAGGAGTCTGGAGAAAAGTTTCGATCCTCTATACCGCAAAGGGAGGGGAAAAGTATTTTGTCTTAGGGGATTTTACGAAATGTCTGTCATCAACTCCGGAATTGAAGAATCTTTCAGATACATCTTCATATTCCACGGGCAGTTCCACAAATAACAAGAAGGGTCGCAGTTCGTATTATTACATTGACGATATTTCTCTCATCGCGTACGACGATTCAATTTCCGCCGGAAAAAAAATCATTGCAGACGATATTCATTTTGCGTCCGGAGATTCAACGATCAACAGCGATTCCTACTGGAAATTGGATTTACTCTCCAATGAATTATCACAAACCCCGAAGATTAAAGTCGAAATCGACGGCCACACGGATTCAACCGGTACGACTGATGCAAATCAAAAACTCTCGGAGGCGCGTGCGCGTGCGGTGAAAAGATATTTTGTTTCGAAAGGAATCGATGCGAAGAGAATTACCACAAAAGGTTATGGTTCCTCCAAACCATTGGGAAAAGATCCCGCGAAGAACAGGAGGGTGGAATTTATTTTTTCGGAATAGGAATTTCCGGGATTCGTAAAAAAATTGCTTACCATACTAAGCAAAAAATAACTATATTTGCTTATCATAACAAGCAACTATGGATTCCCTCATTGAGAAACACCGCCGGAAACTGGAGAACACCTCCCTCGACTTCGTGCGCGGCATCATGGACGAGATCCGCTGGGAAGCACGACTCATCGGGATAAAAGGCGCGAGAGGAGTGGGGAAGACCACGTTATTACTTCAATACATTAAAATGAATTTGCCGGCCGACTCGACGCTTTATGTGAGTCTCGACAATATCTGGTTCGGCGCGAATACGCTTACGTCGCTTGCTGATGAATTTGTAAAACACGGAGGCCGGTATCTTTTTCTCGATGAAGTGCATCGTTATCCCAACTGGTCGCAGGAATTAAAAAATATTTATGACGATCATCCGAAATTGAAAATAGTTTTTACCGGATCGTCGCTTCTTGAAATTCTCAATGCGCGAGCAGATCTGAGCAGGCGCGCGATCGTGTACACGATGCAGGGATTGTCGTACAGAGAATATCTGAATCTTGTTGCCGGAACAAAATTTCAAAAGTATTCATTGAAGGAAATCCTGGAAGATCATTCCGCCATCTCCGGAAAAGTGAATGCGAAGATCAGGCCGCTGAAATATTTCCGTGATTATCTGAAGAGTGGATATTATCCTTTCTTCCGGGAAGTTCCCGAACTCTATCATCAGCGACTGGAAGAAGTGGTGAATCTTATTCTCGAGATAGAATTGCCGCTACTGCGAAGAGTAGATACAGCGTATGTTGTAAAATTGCGGCAGTTGCTGCAAATTATTTCCGAGTCTGTTCCTTTCATTCCAAACGTTAGTAAACTGAGTGAGCGTATGGGTTTGAACAGAAATACTTTTATCACTTACCTGTATTTTCTCGCCGAAGCGCACATCACGCGCAATCTTTATCGCGATGCGAAAGGAATTACGCAGTTGCAAAAACCGGATAAGATCTATCTCGAGAACACGAATTTTCAATTTGCTTTTGCCGCTGATAATGTGAATGCAGGAAATCTGCGCGAAACTTTTTTTGCCAATCAGCTTGGCTATGCACATGAGATCGAGTACAGCGAAGCCGGAGATTTTGTGATCGATCACAAATTCACATTCGAAATAGGAGGGAAAGATAAAACCGCGCGACAACTGAAAAAAATAAAAAACAGTTTTGTGGTCGCCGACAATCTTGAAAGCAGTGTACGTGGAAAAATTCCATTGTGGTTGTTTGGGTTTTTGTATTGAGCGGATATCCGGTGTTCTATTTTACGTGCGACCCGGTTCCAATAAAAATTACGAATGAACTGAAGTATATTCTTTATTTTCACGCCTGATTTATACATTTCCTGTTTTTCCGTCAGCAATTCAGAATGAAGAATATCTCCGCAGTTTTTATTCTCCTGTTTATTTTCTCCCGTATTTCTGTGAATGCCCAATCCGATTCACTGAACAGAATTATTTCTTCCGCGCCTCACGATTCCGTGCGAGCGCGCCTGTGCAACGAGTACAGCGCACGTCTCTCAAATTCAGATAATAAGTCGGCGATGTATTACGCGCAGCAGGCGATGAATTATTCGAAAAAATGCGGCGATAAAAAGGCGGAAGCGCTTTCGAATATCAATCTCGGCTATTCTGTTTTTTATTCCGGCAATAGCGATTCCTCGATCACGTTAAACAGGATTGCTATAAAAATAGCGAGAGCGATCGGCGATTCGGATCTTGTTGCGATGGGATATAACAGGATCGGTTTTGAACTCCGCCAGCAAGGAGATCTCGCAGGAGCGCTTGTGAATTACAACCGGGCGCTCCAGAGCAACAAGAATGAATCGGATATTGATGAAGCGGGATTCACGTATCTCAATATCGGTTTGATCTATCATGATAAACTCGATTATGCGAATGCATTGCTCAATGAAGAAAAAGGTTTGGAGTTATACAAGAAGGCGAAAGATGAAATGAAAGAAGCGAATGCACTGACGAGAATAGGAAATGTATGGCTTGACAAACGCGACTCCGTTAAAGCGCTCGAGTATTACAAGCAGGGGCTGGAACTTTTTCAGAAGAACAATCATCTGCGCGGCGTTGCAATTTGTTTGAATAATATGGCCATGATCTACGACGGAAAGGGGGATCATAAAAAAGGACTGGAATATTATTTTCGTGCGCTCGCCATTCGCCAGAAGATCGGTGATCTGAACGGAACTGCTCTTGTGAGCAACAACATCGGCGCGATCTACGAATCGATGGAGATGTACGACAGTGCATTGTTTTATATGCAGAAGAGCATGGACATTGCGAAAGAGATCAATTATAAAGACATGCTCAGTACGAATTACATGACGATCTCCAGTGTACTTGCAAAGATGGGAGAATACGATAAAGCGCTTGATTATTTTAAAATGTATCATGATATGCAGGACACGCTTCTCGGGGAAAAAAGCCGCGAGCAATTGAATACACTTAACACGCAGTTTGAAACGGCGAATAAAGAAAAACAAATCAAAGAACTGCAAACGGAAACTCAATTGAAGAATACAGCGCTGGACCAGCAGAAGAAAAGAAATCTTTTTATGATTGCTGCGCTTGCGTTGCTCGTGTTGCTTGTGGGTGCGGTCTGGCGCAATGCAACGCGCTCGCGCAAAGCGAATGTAATCCTCGAAAAGCAAAAATCGGAAATAGCCGCGCAGAAAAAAATAGTGGAAGAACAACATCACGACATGCGCGATTCCATAACGTATGCAAAAAGAATACAGAGCGCCATTCTTCCTTCTGAAGAAGAACGAAAAAATATTTTCCCGAAGTCGTTTGTCTTTTACAGCCCGCGTGATATTGTGAGCGGCGATTTTTATTGGATGAGTAATTGTGAAGGAAAAAAAATAATTGTTGTCGGCGATTGCACAGGCCACGGAGTTCCCGGCGCTTTCATGTCGCTCATCGGGAATACTTTACTCAACCAGATCGTGAATGAAAAAAAGATCACTGATCCCGGGAAGATTCTCGATCACCTCAGCGATGCGGTTGTCGCTTTATTGAAACAGAAGGAACAATCGCAGGAAAAAACAGACCAGTTTGCCGTCGATAATGTGCGCGACGGAATGGACATTGCTCTTTGCGTGATCGATGAGAAGAAAAAAGAAATTTCTTTTTCCGGAGCAAATAATCCTATGCTCTACATTTCGCAGGGAAAATTATCGGAACTGAAAGGAGATCGCCAGCCAATAGGATTTTATGCAGCCGAGAAAAAACCATTCCGCACGCAACTGGTTCCAATGAATGAAGTGGAAAAGTTTTATTTGTTCTCCGATGGCATCACGGATCAGTTCGGTGGAGCGGACGGAAAAAAATTCCGCATCAGCCGGTTGAAGGAAAAATTAATTTCAATGAACAGCACACCTATGCTCCAACAGGGAACCGAACTCGAAAATAGTTTTGATGAATGGCGCGGCAGTATTGAACAGATCGATGATGTGCTGGTGGTGGGCGTGGAATTGGAATAGCAGCAGCAGAAATTTCACTCCTGCCCGTTCGGTCAGGCGGGGAATGCCTATCTTAGATTTCATCCTGAAAATGAAAATCATCGCACGGATATTTCTCCTTATTTTTTTCTCTGTACTGACGGGGACATTATTATTTTCCCAGAATAAAACGCTCGATTCACTCAAACTCCTTCTGAAAAATGAAACAAAGGACACAACCGAAGTGAATGTGCTCAACAGCATCAGCAAAGAACTTTCTACTACCGGCGATTATGACCGCGCGCGCAATTATGCAGAGCAGGCAAAGATCCTTGCTGATCGTTTGCATTTTCAGCGCGGGGTGGCAGATTACTACAGCAATATCGGCGTTGTTTTTTATTACCAGGGAAATTATTCCGAAGCGCTCAATTCACATCTTGCCGCGCTGAAGATCCGCGACTCATTGCAGGATAAAAGAGGAATTGCCGCATCGTACAACAATATTTCCGTTGTTTACATTTACCAGAAAAATTACAGCGACGCGCTGCATTATCTTCTTCCTTCACTGGCTATCAAAGAAGAACTCGGTGATAAAAAAGGATTGATCAGTACGTGCAACAATATTGGCCTTGCTTACTACGGATTGAAAAATTTTTCTGAAGCGCTGAAGTATTACCAGAAATCGCTTGCGATAAGTGTGGGAATGAAAAGTGCTAAAGGAATGGGCAATGCTTACAACAACATCGGTGATATTTATTACGACGAAGAATCTTTCGACACGGCGTATCATTATTACAATGAAGCGATGACGATCAGGAGAAGATCAGGTTACCGGCAGGGCATGATGAGTTCGCTGGTGAAACTCGGGAATACCTGCACACTTCTGAAAAATTTCAAAGAAGCTCATGCTGATCTCGATTCTGCATTGGCAATTGCCATCGATATAAAAGAAAAAGAAGGAATGGGCGACAGTTACGATGCGTTATCGCGGCTTGCTGCTGCCGAAGGAGATTTCAAAAGTGCATTCGAGTATCTTGGAAAATTCAAAGACATAAAAGATTCTATTTTCAATGAGCAGAGTGTGAATAATTCAATTCGTGCTTCACTGAATTATGAATTCGGAAAAAAGTCGGCGGCGCAGAAAGCGGAGAATGAAAAAAATGAAGCATTGCTGAAAGAAGAAGCGAACAGGAAACAACTTGCGGTTTATTTTGTACTCGGAATTCTTTTACTCGTGGTTGTCTTCTCATTTTTTGTTTACCGCGGATTTCTCCAGAAAAAATCAGCGAACAGGGAACTGGATTTGCGCAACAGGAAGATCGAGCAGGCGTACACCATCATCGAAACAAAAAACCAGGAGATCACCGACAGTATCAATTATGCACAGCGCATTCAGCAGGCGATCCTTCCTGAAATTTCCGAAATCAAAAATGCGCTACCGGAAAGTTTTGTTTTTTACCAGCCAAAAGATATTGTGGGAGGTGATTTTTATTTTTTCACCAAAAAAGAAAACGAGGTTTTCATTGCTGCAGCCGACTGCACGGGGCACGGAGTTCCCGGCGCTTTCATGTCGCTCATCGGTTCCAAAGAATTGGGGTTGGCGAACCTGGAAAGTAATTCGCCCGGAAAAATTCTGCAGCGATTGAATCTCGGTTTAAAAAATACGCTGAAACAGAATAATCTTGAAGGAACAAAAGACGGAATGGATATCGCACTGGTGAAGATCACCGGCAAGGAAATAATTTTTTCAGGAGCCAACCGGCCTTTGTGGATCGTGAGGAAGAATGCAACAACAACGGAAGAAATAAAACCGGTGAAAACAGCAATCGCAGGATTCACTCCCGATGACCAGGAATTCGCAGAGCACACTTTGCAAATGAATTCCGGTGATACCTTTTATATTTTCACTGACGGCTATACCGACCAGTTCGGGAATTCAAATACTGCCATGCGCGATCAGAAAAAATTATCAACTAAAAAATTCCGCGAAAAATTATTGAGCATCCAGCAAATGAAAATGGAAGAACAGGAAAATGAACTGCGGAAATTCATTGGCAGCTGGAGAGGAGAGAATGAACAGCTCGATGATATTCTGGTGATCGGGGTCAGAGTTTGATGGGGGGGGCGAAGTGCGAAATCGCCGGTGAAAAACCGTCGTGCGAAAATGCGAACTTCGCATAAACGATTTAGCACTTTAGTACTTCGCATTTTCGAACTGCCACGAAGCTGGCAGAGTTCGCAATTGGTTCCCCTAAACTTTCTCCGGCAATTCCAACGGCACATCCAGTTTTGAAATTTTACTCCATCCCCCGCGCACGTTGGTGAGATTTGTAAATCCTTTTTGTTTGAGAATAGAAGCTGCGATCACCGAACGGTAACCACTCTGGCAATGGAGGTAATAATTATTTTCAGGTTTCAGTGAAGAAAGATTTTTCGCATCGGAAAAATTCGTCAGGCATAAATTTTCTGCACCAGCCACATGTCCATTATTCCATTCACCGGCGCGTCGCACATCGAGCACTCTGTTTTTACTTTTTCCTGATTTAATATCAGCCGCAAAAATTTCCGGATCAACGGAGGCAAGTGTATCTACGGGCATGCCCGCATTTTTCCACGCGCTCATTCCGCCCTCGAGGTACCCGCGCACATTCTCGTAACCCACGCGTGCGAGACGCAGAATAGCTTCTTTTTCTTTTCCGTTTTCGGTCACAACAACAAGAGGAGTTTTGATATCGATCAGCGTTCCCACCCATACTGCATACGTTCCATTGAGCCCGATGAAAAGTGAACCGGGAACAAAACCTTTTACGAATTCTTCTGCGTTGCGTGTATCGAGAACGAGCGCGCCTTTTTCAATTTCGCGATTCACGTTTCCGGGAGAAATTCCTTTGAGATTTTTTTCAATTACGCGGTCGATATTCTCATAACCGTTCTTGTTGATCATTGCATCTTCGAAAAAATATTGCGGAGGAGCGCTCAGCCCGTCAATCACCGCTTTGATGAATTCATTTTTGTCGGTGATCTTCATTGCGTAATTCGTTCGCTTCTGTTCGCCGATGGTGGACCATGTTTCTTTGCCGATATTTTTTCCGCAGGAAGAACCGGGGCCGTGTGCGGGATAAATGATCACCTCATCAGCAAGCGGTTTTAATTTATTCTTGAGCGATTCGAACATCATTCCGGCGAGTTCTTCTTTCGTCATTTTTCCGTCGAGCAGATCAGGACGGCCCACATCGCCCACAAAAAGTGTATCGCCGGTGAATACGGCATTCTCTTTTTTATTTTCATCGAGCAGCACATAGCAGGAAGATTCAGGCGTGTGCCCGGGCGTATGCATAACGCGCAAACAAATTTTTCCGATATGAAATTCCTCTCCGTCTTTCGCAACATGCACTGCATAATTTGTTTCTGCGCCGGGGCCATAAACAATAGTTGCGCCCGTAGCTTTCGCAAGATCAATGTGGCCTGAAACAAAATCGGCGTGGAAATGCGTTTCAAAAACATATTTGATCTTCACTCCGCGTTCCTGCGCTTTTTTCAAATAAGGTTCCGTCTCACGCAAAGGATCGATCACCGCTGCTTCACCATCGGATTCTATCCAGTAAGCGGCTTCCGCGAGGCAATTCGTATAAAGTTGTTCGATGTACATGACAATGAGAATTGATGTGTTTCTATTCTACAAAGGTAAGGAGATTGAAGCAAAGGAGAAGATGACCACGATCAGCGTTAATGCATTTCCGTATGATCGGATTGACAAAATCTATGCAGATTTTACCTGCTGAAGAATGGGTTGCCGCATCGCAAAGAAGTTTATTTTTGGATACGAATGAATCTTCATTTTCCTGCTGAATTTCCGTTGCTGAAAACAAAACGGCTTTTGCTGCGTGCAGTTCATGATCGTGACAGCGCCACTGTTTTTCATTTGTATTCCAATGAAAAAGTGATGCACCAGCGCGGGGAACCTTTGTTTGAAAGTAAAAATGAAGCGCTGCAGAAAATATTTTACTGGAGAAAATTATTTGCAACGGGCAATGGAATACGCTGGGGAATAGAATTTACTTCCACAAAAAAACTGATTGGTACGATAGGCATGAAAAAAATATTTCACCAGCATTTCCGCGCCGATATCGGTTACGAACTCGATCCGGCATGGTGGAACCGCGGAATAATGACAGAAGCCGTGAAAGCGATCACCGATTTCGGTTTTGAAAAAATGAAATTGCATTCTTTCGAAGCTAACATTACGCCGGGACACATTGCTTCACAACGCGTACTCGAAAAGATCGGTTTTAAAAATGAAGCACATTTCCGTGAAAATTATTTTTACCAGGGATGGTGGGATTCGGGAATATGGTCGCTCCGAAAAAAATAAAAAAACCAAATTCCAAAAAGAAAATTTTTATTTTGGAATTTGGAATTTCTTTTTTTTACTGAACAATAAGTCTCCTCACTGTTCGCTGCCCATTTTGTTCGAGTGAAACAGAATAAACTCCACTCGCAAAATTTTGCAGGTCGATAGCGATGCGCTGCTGCCCGGTGGAAGAAATATTTTCTTCATGAACTTTTCTTCCGGATGCGTCAGTGATGGAAAGAATAATTTCATTGGAAGGATTGTTATTCTCAAATTCTATCCACGCCACATTGCTCGCCGGGTTCGGATACAATTTCACCAACCCGAATTTATTCCATTCAGTCCCTGTACTCAGCAATGAAGATTTCAGTTCCACATCATCAACATAAAGAATACTTCCCGTATTCGTGCTGTCGGCATTTCCGAAAACAGAAGCAAATGTCAATCCAAGAGTATCAGGAGCGCTGAAGGAAGAAAATGGAATTGAAAAAGAAGTCCACACTGCAGCAGGAGGCAAGCCCACGTAAGCGCCGCCAACTCCTGACGCATTATTTGTGCAATTGATCCAAACTGTTGCACTGTCAATTCCTGCCGGCAGAAATTTATACCAGCCCACGAGTGTGTCCTGCATGAGCGTGTATGGACGCCCGCCTACGGGACCCATGTTAGTGAGTTGGCCTGTTGTCGCAACTCCGAAGCCAGTATTCGGTCCGCCGCTGCTGATGTTATTCAGTTGCAAACAATAAGTTCCGCTATGCGCAGATGTAGAACGATAAATGGTATCGCCACCAACAGCCCAACTCACAGGAGTGTACATGGAACGCGAAATCCAGTTTTCAAAACTTCCGTTCAGTTGTGTCGGTTGCGAAACAACTCCTGTAAAATAAATATTATCGATCTGCAGCATGCTTCCCGGAATTCCGTTGAACACAAATGCATTGCTCGATGCAGCGCCTATGATCACCGAATCCGGCGTTGCAAATCCGGGAATATTGAGCGTGACTGTGAATGGAGTGTAAGTATTGTGCACGCCATAAAATTGCCCGGCATCAAAACTCACTGCACTTCCTGCTTGTTTGAAAATGACAAGAATAATTCCGGTATCACCCGCAGGAATATTGCTTTTGTAATAACCGGTGAGTGTAACAGGATGCTGGCTGTATGGAATTCCACCAGCCAAAGTATTCGGATCTCCATTGATAAAATATCCGAAAGAAGTATCCGTGGCGTTGGAAACGGTGGTGAGTTGAATGGCATAAGTTCCTGCCTGCGGGTCGGGAACTTTGTTTGCATTCACAGGAAGTCCGCGCAGAATATTATTCTGGTTGGAAGTCATCCAGTAGTACATCGGATCTTCATACGATGAAGTATTCCAGTTTTCAAATCCTCCGTTGGGGATCGTTTGCGCGAATGTTGCTGCGCTGAGAAATGAAACGGAAAGAAAGAGTAGTAGTTTTTTCATTTGATAACATTTTTGTCAAAATTAATGAATTGTGGTGTGCGTTTCAGATGATAGTTGGCAGATGAATTGATGATTTATTCCCAGTTAAAGAATGTTAACCTTCCGAATGAAAAATAGGGGTTTGTTAATTTTGTTAGGCATGCGAATCGTTTCACCCAAGCTGATCACATTCCTGGCAGGAACCGCTCTTGTCGGACTTTGCGTGATCCAGTATTACTGGATAAGCGGCGCTATTTCGCAACGTCACGAACATTTCGGGCAGGACGTGCGTGAAGCGCTCATGCAGGTTTCGCGGAAATACAATCGCGAGAAAGCAGAAATGCGAATTCGCAAGCAGCTCGATTATCGCCGGCAGAGTTTGTTTCATCCGAGTTTAAATTCAAAAACGTACGGGCAACTGCAGGTGTTCGAAGAATTCAATACGGATTCCGGCGGGCATCACACTTCTTCGCGCCGCGAACAATCTTATTATGGCGATACGATTTCAAAAGAATATAATTCTATACCGGCTTACAACACACTTTATGCGCCTTCGCATTACCTGCCGAATGGTTTTCTGAAAACAGATTTCAATAAAACGCCGGTCATGTTCGGAAATCTTTTTGATGAAGTGATTCACATCAATGTGTATGACGATTACAACAGCTACATCGATACCGCGCTGGTCGATTCTCTTCTGAAAAATGAACTTACCAGCCGTGGCATCAACACGCATTACATCTGGGCTATTCTCAATACGCCCGTTTGTGTTTTCAAATCCGATCATCATTCGCTCGATCCGTTCCAGGACAGTTTGCTCACTTCGCGCTATCGCGTGAGTCTTACTCCCGACAACCTTTTTTCGCAGCCGCGTTTACTTTCCGTTTATTTTCCCAATGAACGCAGCTTCATTCTCCGTTCACTGTGGGTGATGCTTATTCTCTCGGCGATGTTCATTCTTTTCATCATTCTGCTTTTCTATTATTCCATTACCACCATTTATCGCCAGAAACAACTTTCGGAAGTGAAGAATGATTTCATCAGCAACATGACGCACGAACTGAAAACGCCGATCTCCACGATCTCGCTTGCGTGCGAAGTGCTCGGCGATGAAGATGTGACGAAAACAAAAGAAAGAAAAGACCGTTATCTCTCCATGATAAAAGAGGAAAACAAACGGCTGAGTGTACTCGTGGAAAATGTGCTGCAAACCGCTATTCTCGATAAAGGAAATTTTAAACTCAAACCCGTTCCGTTCGATATGCACGAACTCATTCGCGCAGCGATCGCCAATGTGCAGTTGTCCGTCGATAAAAAACAGGGAAGTATTTCCTGCGAGTTGCGTGCAGAACATTCGCAGATCGTTGCCGACAGAACACATATTCAGAATGTGATCTACAATCTCATTGACAATGCCGTGAAGTACACGCCGGAAAAACCAAAGATCAGTATCATCACGAGTGATCTCCCCGGAATTTTTGAATTCTGCGTGCAGGATAATGGCATCGGCATCAGTCGCGAAAATCAGAAAAAAGTTTTTGAAAAACTATACCGCGTTCCAACCGGAAATATCCATGATGTAAAAGGTTTTGGACTCGGCTTGAGTTATGTAAAAGCAATTATAGAAAAACACGGAGGACAGGTATGGGTGGAAAGCGAGCCGGGACAAGGCAGCCGCTTCTGCGTTCGTCTTCCGTTCACCCCAAATGAAAAACCAGTTTTATGACAGAAGAAAAAACAACACGCATCCTGCTTGCGGAAGATGATCCGAACCTCGGACACCTGTTGCAGGAATATCTCGATGCAAAAGGATATCAAACTGTTCTTGCAACGAATGGCAAAGAAGGATTTGAACAATTCCGCAAAGGAACATTCGATCTCTGTTTGCTCGATGTGATGATGCCCGTGAAAGACGGCTACACACTTGCAAAGGAAATAAGAACGATCAACAAAAATATTCCGGTGGTTTTTCTCACGGCAAAATCCATGAAGGAAGATACCATCGAAGGATTCAACGCCGGCGCTGATGATTACATTACCAAACCATTCAGCATGGAAGAATTGTTGCTGCGGCTGAAAGCGATTCTCCGCCGCACACAGGGACATGTCATTGACATGGAACAAACGCAGTTCACCATTGGCGATTACAAATACGATTACAAAAGACAGATGCTTGATTTCGGTACGCGCTCACAGAAACTCACTTCGAAAGAAGCGGATCTTCTTCGTTTGCTCGCGCTGCACAAGAATGAAGTACTCGATCGCTCCTTTGCATTGAATACCATCTGGGGCGACGACAGTTATTTCAATTCACGTTCGATGGATGTTTACATCGCTAAACTGAGAAAATATCTGAAAGATGATCCTACCGTAGAGATCATGAATATTCACGGAAGAGGATTCAGGTTGATCGCGAAATAAAAGCGGCAGGTTTCAGCAGCAGTCATCGCGGAACAATCTTTTTCGGACAGTTAGCAAGTTCGTACTTCGCATTTTCGTCCCGAAGCTGTTCGGGATTCGCAATTCGTTCCCTGCGCCTGTGGTATGCGCGAAGCGTTGTACTATAGCACAACCACTAATTTCACCGTGTTGGCCTCATTCCCTTTTTCAAAACGGCAACTGTAGATGCCGGCAGGTAAGGACGTTTCTATCTTTTCTCCATCGGTTACCATTGCAGAAAAACAGATCCTTCCCGTTTCATCGAAGATCTCGAGTGGAATGGCTTTGGTTTCATTTGTTCTTACTGTGAAATTTCTATTCGAAGGATTCGGAAAAACAGAAATTGCATTTACAGAAGTATAAGAATGAATTCCGGTGCAGGGCATCACGGTCACAGTGAGTGGTGGATAAACAACCGGTGTGCATGTTAATCCATAGATCCAGAATCCGCCGAAAATCGTGGTCTGTGTGATGTTGCACGAATAAGAACCGGTGACGCTGCTGCTCGGATCGCAATTCGGATTATCGGAAAAATAAGTTTGCGCCATCGGTATCACGGGGCCATTTGGAGAAGGAATAAATGAAACAATGATCTGGTCGCCTGAACAAACTGTATCATTAGGAATGATCGTGATCGTTCCTGTTCCTGCATTTGCATCACAAATACTAAATGGAATTGGCGTAGTATTTTGTGTGCAGCCCATCGCAGTATTTGCAGAATCGGTTACCGTCACATTGAATTCTCCCGGAGGTAAACCGGAAAGTGTGTCGTTCATAGAACTCACCGTATCGGTGCGCAAAACCTGGTTGAACGGCAATCGCACCCACGTCACATAATAAGGAGCAACACCGCCCGTGTAATTTACAGTTGCGAGATAATCGAAGGGAGGACCAACAGCGGCGGTTGTTACACCGGTGATGAGCGCAGGAGTAACGAGCGTGAGTGAACCGGAATACGTTGCCGTATTTCCGAAAAGATCTGCGACGGTAACGGTGTAAGAAGTTCCGCACACGCCCGTGAATACGCCCGATGTGTTCAGTTGTGTAGCGGGTGCGAGCGCGTACGTGTAAGGAGGAGTTCCGCCCGATGCAGAAAAAGTAAGTGCGCCGTTGCATGGATTAAGGCAACTCGCGCTTGCGCTCACGAGTGAAACGGATACCTGCGCGTGCACGATGCATGCGCAAATAATGAAAGCAAAAAGTAATTTGAATTTCATGAGGAGGGTTTTGAATGAGAATGCAAATTACAAAAAACAAAAATCTTTCTCAAAAAAATTGCATCAGGAAAAAATTTTAAAATTTCGCACTGAACCCGACGCCAAGCACCTGCCTGAATTGCAAACGCGGGCCATGCGCATCGATCACGCCATCGTGATTGGAATCAACAGCAATGATCACATCATCGTCATAGATCGCCTGCATGTTCAGCCCCGCAGAAATATGTTTGTTGATCTTCATTGACAAAAGCAGTTCAGTATTCACATCCACATTCTGCGGTTTCTTCAGGTAGTTCGAAAAAAGTTCGAGGCGATAAGTGAGCGTTACATTTTTCATGATTTCCGCTTTGTACTGTACGCGAACATACGAACCGAATTCATAGCGTATGTTCGCACCATTTGCAATTTTATTTCCGTTGAGATCGTATTGCGCTTTTTTCACACCGAATGCGCCTGAATCGGCAAGCGCCTGGTCGAGGACGAATGTTGTTCTTCCTGTCAATGGAGAAACCAGCAACGAGATCTTTTCACTCGGTTTGTAATCGAGACCGATAGCAGTGATCAGGTAAGCCGGCGACATAAAACCGGAAATGAGCGTTTTCGAAATATCATCTTTGTAATTGTAGCCCGGCTGAAATTGTGTTTTAAATCCGGCGAGCGCAGAATAGTACCAGACTTTTTTAAAAGCATAGCGGCCATACTTCGAAGTGAAATCAATTTTATCATCTGTTTTTCTCATGAGCCCCGTTCCCTGGTAGAGTAATCCGTAAGCGAGATCGAGACCGTTATCCCACGTGGTAACTTTCTTTTTGTAATTCGCAAAAACAGTAAGTGTAGTTTGCCCGGAAACAGAATTCGATCCGCCGGAAGCCCAGTTGGTGAATGACGACTGGGTAAAATTCAAAGCGAACAAACCTCCGTGCTTCCACGCTTTGGCCGTATCGTGAACAAGAGAATCCCTGCCCGTCCGGCTGGCAGGCTGTGAATGAAGAAAAACCGGGAAGAGAAAAAATAAAAAAAGAATTTTTTTCATGGGCAGTTATTTTTTCGCCTGCAGAAGATCGCGGATCTCGGCGAGCAGTAATTCCTGTTTGGCAGGTTCGGGAGGAGGAACAGGTTTTTTCGCTTCTCTTCTTTTCGCAGCATTAATGCCTTTGATCACAAGAAAAAGTGTGAAGGCAACGAGAATGAAATTGATCACTGCGGCAAAAAAACTTCCGTACTTCACCGTTCCCATCACGGTGAGTTCTTCGAGTTTGGTGAGGTGAGCGGCATCGAGCGCAGGTTTGAGAAGGAGCGGTGTGATCACATCTTCAATGAGCGAACTCACAATCTTTCCGAAGGCAGTGCCGATGACCACACCAACCGCGAGATCGATCACATTTCCCTTGATCGCAAATTCTTTGAATTCTTTGATGAGCCCCATTTCGTTTTTTTAATTTTCAATTGCACAACGAATTTACTCTGCAGAAAAAAGCGTTGCACTCATTTACACAAAGAGAATCAACAGGGAATTGTTATTAAACCAAAAGAAAAATACCAAAGGGAAAAATCCAATCCCGATGGTTATCGGAACCAAATTTCGGTAGTGGTCAGTTTGAGAACTTCGTGAATGAACATCGTGGCCTGGGGCCTTCGTGGCATTTCTGATTTTTTGCCACCAAGTCACAAAGCCACAATGAAAAGAATGAAACTGACCCACGACCCAAATTTCTTTAGTGAGCAGGGAAATTTTGGGATTTGGAATTTTATTTTTTTAAACTTTCATTGGAAAATCTGATTCGGGATGAATCCTTACAGGTTTCCTGTTCTTCCCCCATCAACCGGAATATTTATTCCATTGATGTAAGCGGCGGCAGGTGTAGCGAGAAATGCAATGGCCGCTGCAACTTCTTCAGGAGCGCCGAATCGTGCAGCAGGAATTTCCCGGAGCATTTCTTTTTCCGCTTCTTCGCGCGACATTCCTTTCTTCTGCATTTTTCCCTCGATGATCACGAACAAACGTTGTGTTGCTGTTGCGCCGGGCAGCACATTATTAACCGTGATCCCGAATGGAGCTACTTCCATGGAAAGTGTTTTTGCCCAATTAGCAACTGCAGCGCGAATAGTATTGGAAACGCCAAGTCCGTAGATCGGTTGCTTTACAGAAGTGGAAATGATATTGATAATGCGCCCGAATTTTTCATTCTTCATTCCGGGAAGTACGGCCTGCACGAGAATGTGATTGCATAAAAGATGATTGGAAA
Source organism: Bacteroidota bacterium (assembly GCA_016194975.1). Lineage (NCBI taxonomy): Bacteria > Pseudomonadati > Bacteroidota > Bacteroidota bacterium. The sequence continues at coordinate 223,320 of JACQAM010000004.1, read as the reverse complement.
ATGCACTTTCAAATTCTTCTGTCTTCGCTTCGATGATCGGCCCGGCAGAAGGCCCGCCGGTATTGTTCACGAGAATATGAATGATCTTTTCTTTTTTTAGAAAATCCGCAATTACATTTTTTACCTGTTTCGGATCGGAAAAATCGGCGACGAGATAATTGTGTTTTCCTTCTCCGCCGAGATCAGCCACCGCATTTTTCAATCGCGGTTCATTTCTCGAAACAAGTGTAACATCAGCGCCGAGCAATGCAAGTTCCATAGCCGCAGCCTTGCCGATTCCCTGCGAACTTCCGCAAACAAGAGCATGTTTTCCTCTGAGATCAATATTCATAGTTCAAAAAAATTAAAATGTTTGATCAGGTCTTTCATAGCTCCAGGAAATTTTTCCGGTTGCCACGTTCACGCCGATCGCATTACGGTTGCCGGCGGTCATGTAGATCACAATGTTGTTTTTACCTTCTACCAATTGCAGTGCATTGTTATTGGCGCCGTATTCATCAGAGAATGGTTTCAGCGATGAACCACCAAGATCCCATAATTGCTTCCCCGAATTATCATAACACACAATGTGAAGTGCCGATTGTTGCGCATTACTTTCTTTGTAAGCGATCACCGCACGAGCATCATTCGCAGAAAGCAGAGTACCGTTGAAAAAAACTTTGTCCGGGATATTTTTGAATTCTTTCACATCCGCGCGCATGTAATCGGGCATACCCGCGAGTGAACCATACCCGTCAACTTCATTGGCAAAAAGCATGGAGGTGGGATCGAGCGCATAACTTTTTTCTTTTGAAATGTAGAGCGCAGGACGCGAACTTTCGGAGAGGGTGAAAAAATTATGCATCACTTTCCGTTCATCATTCGCTTTATCCCATTCCGATTTGGAGTACACTTTTTTCAAAGACGGAAGAAAAACAAAATCAAAACCATCGGCCGTATTCACTTCGAAGTAACGGTTGTTATAATACGAAGACACCTGAGTTATTCCCGCAGCGAACTGCGGATAATTTTTTTTCATCTGGTTAGCATCAACGAGAACATTCCCGGAATAAATATCACGCGCTATCAGTCCGTCGCGTTTGTTCGCCTGCCAGCACGTATCACCCTGCGCGTAAAAATCGCCAATGAAATCGCCCGAACTGAATCCATCATGCCACGTTACATCAGGAACAAAAAGAAATTCTTTCTTCGCCGAATTCTTAATCGGATCGAAGATCTGCATGGTGTAACGTTCACTGTCGAGCGAGAAACCGCTTTGCTCACTCAGCACCCAGGCAACAGGGCCTTTGCTACCGTTGAATAAATGATAAGAAGTGATCGTTGCCGCCGACCAGTTTCTATCACCCCCAAGCGAATTGCCAGTCGTGTTTTTTGCTTTGAAAAAAACAAATCCTGCAACTCCCGCGACCATCACAATCCCTGCAAGCATTCCTGTCATCACAGCGGTTTTCCGTTTTCTACTAAGCTCATCGTAATTCGGATAATTGGCGGAAGGATTTGTTTGATAAGGAGTCGAAGTGTAATTCGCAGTTTGTTTTTTAAGAATATCATTGATGAGATCTCCGGCATCAGCTTTCACTTCAAAATCACTATCACAGTAAATGCAATGATAATGCGTGGCCGAAACTTTCATGGAACTTGCAGCGCCGCACTGTGGACATTGGTATTTGTTCATCGTTCAAATGTAGTGAAGAAACGATTCTTTTTCATTAGCACATTAGCACATTTACGCATTAGCACATTAGCACATTTACAATTAACTTCGTCGTATAAAAATCAAACTCATGATCACACGCCCTTTCTCTTTCAAAAAATGGATCGACGAAAATCGTCACCTGCTGAAACCTCCCGTAAATAATAAAGTTGTTTACAAGGACACCGAATTCATTGTCATGGTCGTTGGCGGACCGAATGCAAGAAAAGATTATCACTTCAATGAGAGTGAAGAATTTTTTTACCAGCTCGAGGGAAACGTCACGGTAAAAATCCAGGAGAATGGGAAAGCGGTGGATGTTCCTATCAACGAAGGAGAAATTTTCCTGCTTCCTCCGAATGTGCCGCACAATCCGGTACGGGGAGAAAATACAATTGGACTGGTAATGGAACGCAAGCGCCGCGAAGGAGAGAAGGACGGACTGTTGTGGTTCTGTGAAAAGTGTAATGAAAAACTTTACGAAGAATATTTTGTGCTCACTGATATTCAAACACAATTCCAGGGTGTTTTCGCAAAATTCTACGGCAATGAAAAACTGCGCACCTGTAAAAACTGCGGACATGTAATGGAGCCGCCTGTTCCTACAAAATCTTCCAGTCATTAAAAATTCAAAATTCAAGATTCAAAATTGCGTTCCGTGCCGTGCCAATCTTGGATCTTGAATTTTGGATCTTGAATTTTATGGAAATATTAACCATCGACATTCACACCCACATTCTCCCTGAGAATATCCCAAACTGGAAAGAAAAATTCGGTTATGGTGGATTCATTCAACTTGATCATCATAAAAGCTGTTGTGCGCGAATGATCCGCGATGATGGAAAATTTTTCCGCGAAGTGGAGGACAATTGCTGGAGCGCGGACAAGCGCATGCACGAGTGCGATCACCACCGCGTGCACGTGCAGGTGCTCTCGACCGTACCTGTACTATTTTCTTATTGGGCAAAACCGAAAGATGGCCTGGAAATTTCTGTTTTTCTCAATGATCATATTGCGGAAATTGTAAAAAAATTTCCGAAACGTTTCATTGGGCTCGGCACCATTCCCATGCAGGATGCAAAATTGGCTGTGCAGGAATTGGAGCGTTGCAGGAAAATTGGATTGCGCGGAATACAGATCGGCACGAATGTGAATCAGAAAAATCTGGATGAGCCGGAATTTTTCGAAATATTTTCTGTGTGCGAAAAACTTGGCATGGCGATTTTCATTCACCCGTGGGAAATGATGGGCGAAAAAGAAATGCAGAAATACTGGTTGCCCTGGCTCGTGGGAATGCCGGCAGAAACTTCGCGCGCCATTTGCTCTATGATCTTCGGTGGAATTTTTGAAAAACTTCCTGAACTTCGTGTTGCATTCGCTCACGGTGGGGGAAGTTTTCCTGCAACCATTGGAAGAGTGCAGCACGGATTTGATTGCCGTCCCGATCTTACTGCCATTGACAATAATATTCCGCCGAAAAATTACATTGGTAAATTCTGGCTCGACTCGCTTGTACACGATGCGCGCATGCTCGAATACATTGTCGATCTTTTTGGCGCCGGTAGAATTGCATTGGGAAGCGATTACCCTTTTCCCCTCGGAGAAAATATTCCGGGAGAATTAATTAAATCGATGAAGTGGAATGATGAGAAGAAAGAAATGCTGCTGCACAGATCGGCGCTGGAATGGCTGGGGATGGAGAAGAGTTTTTTTGAAGGAGCTTAGACTTCGCGGGGCGCGAACTGCGAATGTCACCTCACAAAACCCTGCCCGCTTCGAATATGCGAAAATATACTAAATGCGAAACAGGAAACTTTTTGACATTCAAATGAATCAGACTGAGCATCGGGAATGCCTTGCAAATGCTCAGTTTTTAATAATGGAGCGCTTGCAATCATTGTTATACAACTCTTAATCGATATAAACTCTAATCTTTGAATCATCGAAATTTGAATTCCCCCTGTAACTAATCTGCTATTCTCCCCGTCTTACGCACAACTGTTAAAGGAACATTCCGTCTCCGTAATGTGATGTACATTTGTTTCCGACTCCCACTCATGCGTAAAAGCATTCTTTTTTTTCTTCTTTTTATTTTCCCAGTCTTCGCTTTTGCCGGCGTAGTGAAAGGTGTGGTGCGCGATACTTCAGGTCAGCCGCTTCCTTTTGTTGTTGTTGGTGTGAAAAATTCCACGTACGGCGTTAATACCAATCTTACCGGCGCGTATTTTATGGAATTGAAAGCAGGAAATTACACCCTCGTTTTTTCGCAGCTCGGTTTCGTTTCCCAGGAAAAAAATATTGTGATCAGCGATGATCATGCAAGCGAAGTGAACGTGGTGATGAATTCCGATGTGCGCGTGCTGAATGAAGCGCAGATCACGGCGAAGGGCGATCGCGATAAAGGAAAAGAAATTATGAAAGAAGTGATTGCTCATCGTGACGATTACTGGAACCGCGTGCAGAATTATAAATGCGATACGTACCAGAAATCTTCATTGGAAAAAATACTGCGAGAGAAACCGGATTCCGCCATTGTTCCTATTGCACCGCCGAAAGTTGACACTACGAAAAAAGGAAAGAAAAAAAATAAGGGAGAAGATCTGCAGGCAGAGATCAACGACGATCACCTGAATCTCATCGAATCGGTTTCCACTACTTTTTTCAAAGCGCCGAATCAATTCAAGGAAAATATAATTGCTTACCACGATTATGCAGGAAAGAAAAAGTACGAAGGCGGGAACGGAGGCGCAAGCGTAGGCGTGGAATACGGCGAGCACGAGATCGCGCCCGTTACGTACGAAGCAGATAATCCATATCTGTTGGTCAGTGATGCACAGAGTGCCGATTTTAATTTTTACAAAAATGAAATTGATGCACCTTCTCTTTGTTCGCGCCCGCTGAAATCTCCGGCTGCTACAGGAGCATTTCTCAGTTATCGTTTCGAATATGTTTCTTCCTTCGAAGAGAACGGAAAAACAATTCATCGCATCAATGTAATTCCGCTCTTCAATGAAGACGCTTTGTTTTACGGAACAATTTTCATTGAGGATTCTACCTGGGCTATCGTCTCTGTCAATCTCAATATCAATTCAGGTGCACTTTTATATTGCAAAGATTTTTCCGTGATCGAAGATTATTCCGAAGTCGATTCATCTGTTTATCTCCCGGTGCGTCGTGAATTCAATTACACGATCCGCGAAGGAAAATACAACATCATCGGAAACACGCGTGTCGATCACACAAATTATGTGGTGAACGGAACTATTCCGCCGAAAACTTTCAACGACGAAGTGAAACATTATGCCGATGATGCGTTCGATAAAGACAGTACGTACTGGTCGGAGAATCGTCCGCTGCATCTCGAAGACAAAGAAATTTCCTACGTGCATAAAGTGGATTCACTCACGGAATATTACACGAGTCCCGCTTACTATGCGCATATCGATTCCTCTTTCAATCACATCAACGTGTGGAGTTTTTTATTGAATGGAGTTGGGCATCGCAATCGTGCAACCGGAACAGAATTCTTTTTCGATCCGCTCATTGCTGATGTGGTTCCGTTCGGCGTAGGAGGATATCGCCAGAAACTCGGCGGATATTTCAATAAAGATTTTGACAACGGATATAAATTAGAAACGGAAGAGCAGATCGATTACGGATTTCTCAATAAAGATGTGCGCGGTAAAGTGGGAGTAGGGCTCACGTACATGCCCCTGCATTTCGTGCGCACGTTCGTGCGCGTCGGCGATTACTACGACATGGTGAATAATTATGCGTCGCTCGAATCTGTTTTTGCCCGGAGCAATTATGTCCGTTGCCGTGAGATCAGCGTGGCGCAGCGTGCAGAATTGGTGAACGGGCTTTACGCCGAACTTACATTGGAATACAGCGATAAATTTCCGATCACAGGAATGAAATTAGAATCGTGGTCGCAATATCTTTTCGATACACTCAATACGCCGTCCGATTTCCAGGAATACATCAAATCGGAAGTTCGTCTTGAATTGAAATATCGTTTCAAACAGAAATATATTATCAAGAATCACAAAAAAATTATCATCGGAACAAAATATCCTGAGATCCGTTTTTTCTACCGCAAAGGAATTCCCGGTTTGTTCAACAGCGAAATTGATTTCGATTACATCGAGATCGGCAGCCAGGATGAACTCAAGCTCGGGCGATTCGGAACCAGCGACTGGAATATTCTCTATGGTTCATTCCTCAATAAAAAAGATCTGCGCCTGCTCGAGTATAAATATTTCCGCGGCTCCGACTCGTTTATTTTTTCCGATCCCATGCGTTCCTTCCAGTTGCTCGGCCCCCGGTTGAGCACATCGAATTCTTTTTTCCGTTTGAATTACATTCATCATTTCGAAGGTGTATTCGGAACAAAAATTCCGTTCTTCAACAAATTGAAAATTACTGCGGCGGTCGGCGGCGGCGTATTGATGATCCCTGATCAGAAATTCACGCACGAAGAATTCTTCCTGGGACTCGAACGGATCGTCCGCATCAAAAAACAACTTTTCCGCATTGGAGTTTTCGCAGTAACGGCAGACAGTAACGTAACGAAAGCAGCCATCACTTACAAAGTCGGGATAAGTTATTACAACACGTTTACGAGGAAGTGGAGTTATTAGCATTGAGCAGTTCTCATCGGTAGTAAGCAGCAGGCAGTTCTGAGTTGGCAGCAGGCGTAAAAAATTCATTTTACACCCAACAATTGGCTGATTTCATTCGTAAGGGTCAAATGAAAGGAGTAACTTTCTTCTTCATGAACATTGATCTCGACCTGATAACTGCCTGCATCCGCCGGGAGCGCAAATCCGAGTACGAATTGTACCGGCTCACGTACAGTTATCTTCTGAGCATTTGTCTGCGTTATTCGAATTCGAAAGATGATGCCAAGGAAATGCTCAATATCGGGTTCACAAAAATTCTTTACAATCTGGAAAAGTATAAACCGGAAGTCCCGTTCAAAAAATGGATTCGGAAAATAATGATCAATATTCTCATTGATGAATACCGGAAAGAAAAGAAACACCAGGAGGTGATTGATTACGTGGAAGAATATACCGAGACGGCACATCACGCCGAATTAAATGATGCGCTGGTGAAAATGGATGTCGATCAGATTCACAGTCTTATCATTAAACTTCCGCCGGTAAGCCGCCGTGTTTTTACGCTCTATGTCATTGACGGATTCAATCACAGGGAGATCTCCGATATGATGGCGATGACGGAAGGAACATCGCGCTGGCACCTGAATTTTTCGAGAACAAAATTGCGGGAACTTTTTAAAAAATATATTTCAAAATCAGAAGTAGCGTGAAAAATAATCTGGACAAATGGGAAGAAACGCTGAGTTCGAAATTCACCGAGCCGGATTTCCCGTTCGATGAAGAGAACTGGGAAAGAGCCGAAGAACTGCTTGATTCCCGGCTGAAAAAAGACAAACGAAAAAAATGGATGTTCATTTATTTTTCCGGCCTTCTCTGCGGATGCCTGGCAACTTTTTTCACAATGAAATTATTCCTCACGCCGGGTATTCACCAGGAAAAAATTATTCAAACATTTCCGGTAAAAGCGAATAACGCTGCGGACGTGAAAAATAATTCCGGCAATTCAGGAATAATTCATTCGGATAATAGTCCGCTTTCTTCCTCTGGAAATTCAACTTCATCCAACGGGAATTCCACATCGCGCATCAACGCGCACACGGCGAACGATGCAGGCAACAACACCAATTCAGGCCAACAACACACCGGCGCAAATTTAAATTCATCGCTGATCATTCCTGCCGCTAAACATACAGATCATTCCGAAATACTCGTCTCGTCTTCGGATAATCTGGATCTGCAAACCAACAAGGATAATTTTCTCACGGAAGAATTTCATCACGCATTGAAACAGAATCTTCATTTTCATTATGGAAATATACTCGGTGAGGATACGATCGCGACGATCAGGAACAGTAATGAGATGCTGGCGAAAAGCGCAGACACGGCGCATGCAAAAGAAAACGGACATATCGGAAGCACTACTGATTCAGCTATGAAAAAAACAAAATTCATTGTGGTTGCAGGAGCCAACTACACGATCGGATGGAAATACGGAAGTGGTGTTGAGGCCAGAGGTTTCAACCCGATCGCAGGAATGGAAATGGAACGGGAACTTAAACCGAAGTGGGCGGTACGATTCGGAATTCACTATGAGCGGATCGGATATTTAAAAGGATACCGCGAAATTATTTCTGATTCTAAACCCGGATTCGGAATGAACAATACGATCACGACTATCATTCCGCAACAACTGCACTACATGAGTTTCCCGTTTCTTATTGAGAGAAAAACAGGAAAACATTTTATTGCCGGAATAGGAATTGATATAAATTATCTTTTCAATACTACAAGCAGGATAGAAATAGGGCAGCAGACAGATGGCAACCAACCGCAGGTAATGCAAACGAAAAACGAATATGGCCACATGGATGGATTCAATCGCGTCGATGTTCAGTTAAGTATGTTTTGCAGATACGGTATCGGCCGCCATTGGGATATTGAACTCCAGGATATGATTGGCATTGGAACCATTAAACGACAGTCTTACTTTACTGATGGGGAAAATCACGGGAGTACTGTTTATGGAGCGCGGCTGCTATTGCTTTACACTTTTTAAAATAAAATGAGAACAGCACTCAAAATACTATTCGCATTGACGATTATTTTTTCTTCAGCTTCCTGTCGCAGAGAGGATCCGCAATCGGTAATTTCTTCACCTGTATTTTATTTTACAGGCACAGTGGGCAGCGCTGTGGTGAATATGCACGCGGGAGAAAATAATTATTACATGTATTCTTCGCACACGCAGGACGTGTACGGTATTTACAATTTCACCGGCGATCTTCATGTTTACAATTGCACTTCCTGCGGCAACGGAATCAAAATTACGATCAACGATTTTCAACCTTCCGTTCCCAATGGAAATGCGGCGATCAACACGTCACTTTCCCCCGGGCATTACGCGTATAAAATTCCAGGTGGAGCTCCAACAGAGTTTAATGTACAGTTCTATTCTGCACCGCAAAACGGAACAGCGTCTTCTTATCTCTGGGATTTTGGCGACGGAATAATTTCAACAACACAAAATCCTCTTCATACTTATGCGCGCCCGGGAAAATATCTTGTCTCCAATTCTGTGACGTTCACCAATACAACTGTGAGTGTAAGTTCGTATTTAGTCAACGTAGGAATTCCGGATGCAGCATGCTCGGCCGCATTCGGTTCTTCTGTAACCGGCACAACTGTTCTGTTCACTCCTGCTGTAAGTGGCCAGGCGCCGTTCACTTACCAATGGGATTTCGGTGATGGAAATAATTCCTCTGCGGCAAATCCTTCTCATACGTATGCGGTAAACGGAGTTTATTCCGTTCATCTTATCGTTACCGATGCTAATAATCACATTTGTGAACTGGTGCGCAACGTGGCAACGCAGAGTTTCACGGGCAGCTATTCCTATTTCTATTTTTCACCGGCAATAACAACTAATCCTAATCCAAGAGCTTTTTCCAATGTAACAGTAGAATGGACGGATGCGTCAGGAACAATTTATTCTTCCGACAATTCAGCGCAATCGGCATTCAATTATTTTAAACTTGTTGCCGCTGATAGTTACGATAATAACCAGAATGGAGAAACGACAAAAAAACTTCATGTTTATTTTAATTGCAAAGTTTATTCAGCTACCGATTCATTGCAGATTAATAATGGAGAAGCTGTAATGGCCGTTTCTTACCAATAAATTTTTTTGCACCACCCAACGTTATTGTTTTTTCATTCGTGATAGTCTTATGAAGGGAAAGGATTTTATCCTTATCCCGGGAATCACTTTGAATCCCGTTTTATTTTTTTATCTCTACGGATCACTTCAAGCATTTTTCCGGGAGTATTTTTTTCCATTATATAAAAAGACGCACTATGAACACAAACACTACTTCTGCACAAAAGAAAAAAACTCAACCGGCAAGTGTTTTTTTCATGATGTTATTCTTTATTCTCATTCCTGCTTTTCATGCCGGTGCGCAATTGATCTTTCAGAAAATATACGGAGGATCAAGTGGCGACAATGCGACGGATATGCATGCTATGCCCGGTGGTGGTTATGTTTTCGGCGCATCTACGAGTAGTTTCCTTCCTGCAAACCAGGGAAAAAGTTATGTTATCCGTACGGATAATAATGGTGATACTTTATGGACTTCTGCATTCGGTGGCACGGGCGGTGTTTGTGATGGTGAATACATCAATGAAGTTTGGCCGGTAAATGACGGCGGAGTAATTGCAGCTGGAGGAAAAGTTGCGTGCAATAGCAGCGGAAGCGGACACATTACGCGCCTTGATGCGAATGGAAATATTATCTGGTGCAAACAAATGTCTCCATCAGGAGAAGATGCCTACCCGGTCATTCAGTGTGCCGATGGAAATTTTGTAGTAGGCGGTGGCGGGTTCGGGGTAGGTGCGGGAGGCGGAGATGCGATCATGATGAAACTTGATGAAGCAACCGGCGATACACTCTGGTCAAAAACATACGGCGGCCCGAACAATGATTATTTCACTTACATACTGCAAACCCCGGACAACGGATTTATTTCCGCAGGTTTTACTTACAGTTTTGGTGCAGGACGAAAAGATATTTATGTGGTGAAGACAGATGCTAATGGAAATGTGATATGGTCGAAAGCATACGGTACTTCCGCATTCAGCGAAGAACCTTATGGCAATTGTATGCAGGCCACTTCCGATGGAGGATTTATTTTAACCGGTTATGGCGACAGTGTGGTGCAGGCTCCACAGGGAATTTTTTTATTGAAGATTGATGCAACGGGAAATATGCAATGGGCAAAATATTTTACCGGACAGTATGGTCATGGTCTGAAGCAAACTCCTGATGGAGGTTATGCAATAGCAGGTCGGCAATATTTTGCGGCATCTAACACGGATGCATTACTTATTAAAACAGATGCGAACGGAAATGAACAGTGGGTTAAAGTTTATGGAGGCGCACAAAGTGATAGCGGCGATATGCTTGACCTTGCCAACGACAGTGGTTTTGTATTGGGTGGTTCCACTACCAGTTTCAGTGTGAGCCGTGATGTGTATGTAATAAAAACAGACCCCAATGGCATTTCCGGGTGCAATGAACAAAGTGTTGTCCTCGCAACGAGTGCAGCACCTTTCATTGTGAATAATGCTCCGACACAAGTGTTCACCGGTTTTCATACCACTTCATATCCCTATTTCCTTACGCATGGCGGAGTCATTGCAGATCTTTGTACCACACTCGGTGAGAATGATCCGCAGAAAAAAAACTCATTGAAAATTTTTCCGAATCCATCAGTTGGAATGATCACCATTCAATCGCAAAACAAGTTGGGGGCTGTTGTCATTTACAATACGCTGGGAGAAATAATTTTCAACGAACAAACGGATACATCGGAACAGGAAATTGATTTGAGCAGCCAGCCCCCCGGAATTTATTTTCTTCTCGTTAACGGCGGGTTCAAAAAAATTATGCGCGAATAAATTTGTCATAATATTTTTTGTTCACCCAACGCTTTGTTCATTCGTTGCGTAAAAGTCAGCAGAGGGCATCACCAAAAAAACTAACCCCTATGAAAACGAAAATTACTTTAAGCACAATATTCATTGCAGGAATATTTTTCATTGCACGCGCACAAGCCCCCGCTATACTCTGGCAGAATTGCACCGGCGGAACTAAAATGGATTATTTCAACGGAGCAGATCAACTTCCCGATGGAGGATTTGTCGCTTCGGGTGATGGAGAATCAAATGATTTTGATCTCACCGGCGACTCGCAATGGGGGGTGCAGGAAGGATGGGTGAAAGTGGTAAACTCAAACGGAACACTTCGTCATCAGAAAACTTTCGGAGGATCGGGCGGCGATCAGCTTCCGAGCGTAGTGAGAACTTTCGATGGAGGATATGCGTGTTGCGGACCCTCGGCATCAGGCGATCATGATCTTCCGGGAAATTATGGTTCCAATGATTATTGGGTAATTAGAATGGATTCCCTTTTGAATATTGTATGGTCAAAACATTTCGGGGGAAGTGGAGACGATTGGTGTTACATCATCAAACAAACTTCCGACAGCGGTTTTGCAATAAGCGGACGTTCCAATTCGCTCGATCACGATGTAACCGGTAATCACGGAACATTCGATTGGTGGGTCATCAAATTAGATAAAAACGGAATCCTCCAATGGGAACGGGCAATTGGCGGATCAGGAATAGATAATTTTCCTGCTGCATTGATGCAGACTTCGGACGGAGGTTATCTCGTTGGAGGAAATTCCAATTCAAATAATTCAGGAGATATCGGCGCAAGTCATGGCGGATATGATGCTGTACTCGCAAAATTAAATGCGAACGGAACAGTGGCGTGGACAAAAAATTATGGTGGTGCAGGAGATGAAGGTGTGCGTAGTGTTTGCCAGACTCCCGATGGAGGATTTGTTTTTTGCGGAAGCACCACTTCCGTTTCAGGAGATGTGAGCGGTAATCACGGCCTGAATGATTATTGGGTGGTGAAAACAGATTCGGCAGGAAATCTCCAGTGGCAGCGTTGTTGCGGAGGAACAAGAAATGACTTTGCTTTGAATATTGCATTGACCACTGAAGGCGGTTACGTGGTGTGTGGAAGAGCATTCTCTTACGATGGAGAAATTACCGGGCATCAACCTGCCGCTTCCACCTTTGTTGACAGCGCCGATTGCTGGGTGGCAAAAATAAATGCATTCAATCCTACAGGCGCGCTCGATTGGGAAATTGCATTCGGCGGTTCTCATTACGACGGCGCGAATTGGATTCTTCAAAGTGCAGATCATGGATTTTTAGTTGCAGGAGAAGTTTATTCTTCCGATGGAAATGTCACCAACTTTCATGGTTCATCTGCATTCGAAGATGGATGGTTAGTGAAACTTGCTCCCGACCCTGTTCTTTCTTCCAACGAAATTTTTCCTAACGAGTCGAATGTAGTTGCGTATCCGAATCCATTTCACGATCAATTTAATATTCAGCTTAACACCATCAACAATGAATCGAATACAGTTTCTGTCTACAACGCTATTGGAGAATTAGTGTTGTGTATAAACAGCCCGGCGAATGAGGTGATTGGAATCGGGAGATCTGATCTTCCTGCGGCCGGGCTGTATTTTTACACCGTGACGAATAAAAATCTGATTATAGCCCGTGGGAAAATGATGGCCGAATAGAATTTTAGTTTCCGAACCCTTCAGTTGAGGCGGGCAGGTAAATGGCAAACATTTCCTGCCTGTTTTTTTATGCAACTTTTAGTATCTTTTCGTATTTCGTACTCCACTTTTTTTTTCGCATCTTCACGTAAACAAAAAACAATTCCGCATGAAAAAAATTTACTCCTTCTGCATTTTATTTACTGCCCTCAACGCTTCGGCACAGATCACCTGGAACCAGCAAACCGGTGTTGGCTCCAATGATCTTTATGGTTGCTCTTTTCCTGATGTCAACAATGGTTGGGTAGCAGGATTTGCAGGAACAATTCTTCATACGGTGGATGGTGGAAATAACTGGGCGCAGCAAAATGTGACCACGACCAACAATTTCCGCAGTATAAATTTTGTAGATGCAAATAACGGGTGGGCCTGCGGCGACGGAGGAATTATTTTTCACACCACAGACGGAGGTGCGAACTGGAATCCACAATCGAGCACCGTCACAACCAATCTCCGTTCCATTTATTTTACCGATGCAAATAACGGATGGTCTTGCGGTTTTTCGGGAGTGATGTTGCATACTACCAATGGAGGAACAACATGGACTCCGCAAACAAGTACACAAAGCAATTCACTGATGAGTGTGAAATTTTTAAACACCACAACAGGATGGGTTGCGGGATCTTCTGCACCTTCCACGCAGGGATTTATTCTTAACACTGCAAATTCAGGATCAACATGGGGATCGCAAACTCCGCCGAACAGTTACAATTTATATTCCGTAGATTTTTTCAATGCAACAACAGGATGGGAATGCGGAACAAATGGAACCATTGACAAAACAACCAATGGAGGAACCACATGGAATTCTCTTACGTCCGGAGTGTCCCATACTTTCCGCGGAATCAGTTTCCCTTCTCTTACTGATGGATGGGTGGTTGGTGATTCAGGATACATTTACACAACGACGAATGGGGGAACTTCCTGGACACAGCAACAAACATTCATGATCAGTTTTTTGCGCTCCGTTCATTTTGTTACTACAACTGTTGGATGGGCTGTGGGCGATAACGGAACCATTCTTAAAATTTCCAGTCCGGCGGGATTGAATGAACTCCGCAAGCTGGATGATTTTATTACACTTTGTCCGAATCCCTCCAATGGAAATTCAACGATGAAAATTATTGCGGATAAGAATCTGAAGATGAAATATTCCGTCACGGATATTAACGGAAAAGAAATTATTAATCGCGAAGTGGAACTTTCTTCCGGGGAAAATATTATTCCGCTGGAATTACCAATGGATATTGAACATGGAATTTATTTTATCACCGCAAGAAAAGAATCCGGCGAAATTATCACGAAGAAATTAGTAGTGGAGTAATACTATACGCCTTAAATAAGGGTTGGCCATTGGCCGACCCTTATTTTTTTAAACAAACTTTTATTGAAACTCTGATTTAATTTGATATCACAAAGCAGCATCGATCATTTCAACAATTCCAAAAAAATCATTGGCATCTGTTGTAGCGCTCATTCCCATGGAGGTTGCTCTTGGCAGAGTGATCACGACAATGTGAGTTCCGTTCGCGGCCGGAATCAATCTGAAATAGCGGTCCATTTTCAATCCTCCGCCAATATCCGATTGTACACGGGCAAATTTGTCGGCGGCTTTCAGCAGGTTTTTATTCCCGTTGAGTTTTGAAGCCACAGTTGCATCGCCTGTGAATTTTGATGACCCGAAAAATTTCGGCGCTTCCAGTGCAACTTCGGCGGTTATCATTTTATTTATAAAAGCGGAAAATGTGATGGAACCCACATGAGATCCTATTCCCTGGCGATTGACATTCACTTCAAGCGTAATTGGTTTTGGTGTTGCTATATCGAATTTCATTCTGAAAAGAACAGTTTCGTTTCCGCCGAAAATAAAATTAGCGGCTGTCTTCGCGATCGATTCAAGAGCTCCAGCCTGAATACCGGATTCTGCGAGCGAATAGATCAATGGAGAACTACTGTTGAGATCTTTGCGGATGATTTCCTCCACTCTGGGAGCAACGTCTTCCGATTTTTGTTTGGAATAAGTTAAGTTGTTCATGGGAAAAAAATTTAGTTTTATTTAGTAGGAATCGAAAGTTAAACAAAAAGTGATTGATGGAATTTTTTATGCGATTCAAATCATCCTGCCCTTGTGATTGCCCATTGAAATATGTTCGTCTACTCAAAACCACCATCGGTCTACACAAAAATTTCACGCCGATTAAAACCTTAAATTTGTACTCCTGACGACGGATAAAATATTGGACTGTTCTGAAAACTTCGGGACTTTCGGAAAACAAAAAGGTCGCAGGAAAATAAAATGAGCGAAGCCATAAAGCATGAGTGCGGCATTGCACTTATTCGTCTTCTCAAACCTCTCCAGTATTATATCGACAAATACAACTCGCCCATGTACGGGTTGAACAAATTGTATTTGCTCATGGAGAAACAACACAACCGCGGACAGGACGGAGCGGGAGTGGCCACTATAAAATTTGATATTCCTCCCGGCACGCGTTACATCAGCCGTTATCGTTCGAACACTTCGAGCGCCATCAAAGATATTTTCGGAAAGATCAATGATAAATTTTCTGACGGGTACAAAAAAAATCCGGAGAAAATGAAAGATGCGCGCTGGGTGAAAAAACATGTTGCATTCGCGGGAGAATTGATGCTCGGCCACCTGCGCTATGGAACTTACGGCGGAAATTCCATTGAGAACTGTCATCCTTTTCTTCGCCAGAATAACTGGATCACGAGAAATTTAGTTGTGGCCGGAAATTTTAATCTCACGAATGTCGATGAGTTATTCGATCATCTTGTTGAACTCGGCCAGCATCCGAAAGAAAAAACAGATACAGTTACTGTAATGGAAAAGATCGGGCATTTTCTCGATCGTGAAGTAGAACGCCTTTTCGGAATTCATAAAACAAAAGAAAATACAAATGCGGAGATCACGGATCTCATTGCACGCGATCTGAACATTCAGCAAATTCTGAAAGACGCCGGAAAAAAATGGGACGGAGGATATACGATGGCAGGAATGTTCGGCCACGGCGATGCGTTTGTATTGCGCGATCCGAACGGGATACGTCCTGCTTACTGGTATGCGGATGAAGAAATTCTTGTTGTCACATCGGAACGTCCCACGATTCAAACTGCATTCAACGTTCCATTCGAAGAGATCCGCGAGATCACTCCCGGTTGCGCACTCATCATAAAAAAAGACGGGCATTACGAAGAGAAGCGCGTGCGTACGCAGAAAGAAAAACTCTCCTGTTCATTCGAAAGGATTTATTTCTCGAGGGGAAATGACAAAGATATTTATGAAGAAAGAAAAAGTCTCGGCCGGCAACTCACTGCAAATGTGCTGAAGAGTGTGGGCTTCGATCTGAAGAAATCTGTTTTCTCTTTTATTCCCAATACAGCGGAAGTTGCATTCTACGGATTGGTGGATGGATTGAATGCTTACATGAACACGGTGAAGAAACTGAAAATTCTCACTATGAAAACGGTGGCCGATCCGGAGTTGTCTGAAATTCTGAATATGCAGCCGCGCATTGAGAAGATCGCTTTGAAAGATGCAAAACTCAGAACGTTCATCACGAGTGATACGCACCGCGATGATATGGTCTCGCATGTGTACGATACAACTTATGGAGTACTGAAACCCGGCGACAACCTCGTGGTGCTCGACGATTCCATTGTGCGCGGAACAACATTGAAGCAAAGTATTCTGAAAATTCTCGACCGGCTTGGGCCGAAAAAAATAATCATCGTCTCATCGGCACCACAGATCCGTTATCCCGATTGTTATGGAATTGATATGGCGAAGATGGGCGACTTCATTGCTTTCCAGGCGGCGGTGGAATTGCTGAAGGATAATTACAAAGAGAATCTTCTCGAAGAAGTTTATGAAAAAGCAAAAGCGCAGGAAGATCTGCCGAAAGATAAAGTGATCAACGTGGTGAAAGAAATTTACAAACCATTCACGGCCGATGAGATCTCGCAGAAAATTTCCGAATTGCTCACGCCGCCGAACATCAATGCAGAAGTGGAAATTATTTACCAGACCATAGAAGGTTTGCGCAATGCCGTTCCCGGGAATAAAGGAGACTGGTATTTCACCGGCGATTATCCAACGCCCGGAGGAAATAAAGTAGTGAACCGCGCTTTCATGTATTACATGGAAGGGAAAAATGTGAGAGCATACTGAGGTTGTGTTGAAGTACAACCCCATTTCTTACTCAATTCATTCTTCATCATAATCCATTTACCAAAAAAAGTTACTGCCGGTCGATCCTGCAAAAAGCGCTCCGCCCGAAAAAACGCATCTACATGTTTATTATTCCTTGTGAATCAGCAATTTAAAATCAATTATAAAAAACTGATAATCAGCCGTATGCCTAAAAATTTATCAATGAATAAAATAATTGACTTCCAGTAAGCGCCATTTTCCGTATCTTTTTTCTGGCAAACAAAGTACTTCTTAACCATGCACACCCTTACACGCAATTCAGCAGGATTTTGTTGCGGACTTCTGGCAATGATCTTTTCTGCTTCTGTTCCGCTTCATGCGCAGCAGATCCTGAATAAACAGGGAAACCTTCTTCCCGGAAATAAATTCAGCGAAAGTCCATTCACGGCAAATTTCATCGACAACAAAACGCAGTTCGATAAATATTCTTCGAAAGGAGAGACCGTGAAATATGGTGCTTTCGCCGGCGGTGCTATCACTTTATTTTCCGGCGATGCGGTTCAATATGTACAGGACGTGGCGATCCATTCGAAAGAAGATAAAGAGGCGCGCAAAAATAAAATGGAGGAGAAAAAATTCGAGTTGCGCCGATTGACGATGAAGTGGGTGAATGCAAATTCCAATATTCAATTTGAAACCGGTGATGCATTGACAGAATATTTTTCCTGCCCCGATCCTGCCGATAATCAAAGAACAATTTATTCTTCCTGCTTCACCACCATCACTGCAAAGAATGTTTACAACGGCATTGATGTTGTTTACACTTTTCCGGCAGAAGGCGGAGTGAAATATGCATTGCGCGTTCATCCCGGCGCCGATCTTTCTCAGGTGAAAATTCAGTGGGAAGGGGACAAAGATATTCAACTCGTTGACGGAAATATAGAAGTGATCACAGAGAAAATGGGAACTTCCACCGATCATGCCCCGAAATCTTTTTACGAAGAAAACAATGCTTCACTTACTTCCTCATTTATTCTCAACGCTGATAAAACGATAGGATTTGATCTCGGAAGTTTCGATCATACAAAAACAGTGCTCATTGATCCATGGACGTTCAATCCTGCATTCACCACCTTCAACAGCGCGTATGATATTGCACAGGATGGAAACGGAAATATCTATTTGTATGGCGGAGCGAATCCTTATGAATTAAAAAAATTCACGAGCGCAGGCGCGCCGGTGTGGACATTCGCAACATTTGCATCCGGTTATTATGGCGACATGTGCCTCGAACCCGGAACGTGGAATATTTATTGCGCGTATGGCCCGTGGGGAGATGCCATCATAAAAATTTCTCCTGCTGCCGGAATTATTTACCAGGTGAACAGCGGAAATTTTTCGAGAGAGATTTATCGCATTTATTACAACCCCGTGAGTTTACAAATGACTGTGATGGGAATGAATCTTCCGAGTTCACTCAACCCGATGGTGCTCAATATTAATCCTGCTACCGGCGCCTACTCCGCCGCAGTGCAACATCCAACGTGCACGTCGGGCGAGATCCGCGGTATGTGCGTGGATGCGAATGGCGATGTGTATGGAGAAGTTTTCAATACTGCAGGTTCGCCGAATCCTCCGGCAGATAATCTTATCTGGCATGTGAACAGCGCATACACTACAATTAATTCTGTGCAGGACGGTTATCTTCTCAATGAGATTGATCCGAGCCAAACAGATTCCTGGTTCTCCGGTTACAATGGAATGGCTGTTGGCTGTGATCTTTATTCTACCGACGGATTGGTTGTAAAACACTGGGATAAAAATACACTTGCACTTCTTGGCAGTGTTCCTGTTGCCGGTGGAATAGAATATAACACCAGCGGACTCTGTCTTGATGGTTGTGGAAATGTTTATGTAGGAACTCCCGGTGGAGTTAAAGAATATGATGCCGGATTGAATCTGCTCACAACAATTGCAACATCGGGACCTGTGTATGATGTTTGTCTCGGCGCAAATCCCGGAGAAATTCTTGCATGCGGACAGGGATTTTTTGCATCGCTTACTTTTCCTGTTTCCAACTGCAGCGCAAATACAACAACGGCTATGCTTCCTTCTGCAGGTTGTACCTGTTCCGGACAAGCTTCCGTTGCTGTTCAGGCATTATGTACTGCAGGAAATTATACTTATCAATGGCTTCCCACCGGCGGAACAAATGACACTGCATTCAATCTTTGCCCGGGAACATACACTGTACTTTTTACAAACACTTCTACCGGCGGAGTTGATTCTGCATTTGTAACCGTTACCGGCTCAGTAGGAAGTCTTGCAGCAACAACGACTTCAGTTAATCCAACTTGTTTCGGTTCGAACAATGGATCCATCACTGCAAATCCTACAGGAGGAACAGGGCCTTATACTTATCTCTGGCATCCGGGAAATCAAATCACACAAACGATCACCGGACAAACTGCAGGAACTTACACGGTCGATATCACCGATGCTACGGGTTGTACTCTAACACAAACCATCACTCTCGTGCAACCACCGGGAATGACATTCACCACGGCGAACACAGCAACATCATGTACAGCTTGTAACGGAACGGCAACTGTGAATGTGAGCGGGGGAAATCCGGGTTACACTTACAGTTGGAATTCCACACCGGCACAATCTACATCCACCGCAACAAATCTTTGCGCAGGCACATACACATGCACGATCGTTGACGCGAACGGATGCCAGCAGGATACTTCTGTTATTGTTCCGCTCACCGGCGGACTCACTTCCACTGCAAGTATCCAGGCGCCGATCACTTGTTTCGGTTCATGCAATGGTTCACTAACCGCAACACCTGCGAGCGGAACGGCGCCTTACACTTACAGTTGGAATACTTCACCGGTGCAAACGACGCAAACAGCAACGGGACTTTGCGCAGGAAATTACCAAGTGGATATTACCGATGCGAACGGATGTACTTCCACAAGCACTATCACGCTCACACAACCCGCTGTTCTGAATGCAACACCATCGGCTCCTCTCGCTGTGTGTGCAGGAAAATGCGGCATCATTTCCATTGCGCCATCAGGCGGAACACCCGGTTATACTTATTCGTGGAATCCAGGAGCGATGACAACGAGCAGCATTAATATTTGCCCGGCAACAACTGGATTTTATACGGTAACAGTTACTGATGCGAATGGATGTACGACCACAGATTCTATTCAGGCGATTGTAAATCCGCTTCCGGTTGTTGCATACACTGCTGATACTACACAGGGATGTTCACCGGTTTGTGTTACGTTCACGAACAACACTCCGAATACACAATCACTTTTGTGGGAATACGGAAACGGGAACAGTGACGGCGCAGGTTTCCAGTGTTACACAGTAGGAACTTACAATGTAACGTTGGTGATTACAGGAACAGATGGTTGTATTGATTCACTCACGAATATCGCTTACATCAATTCCTGGTTATCGCCAACGGCAGGATTTGTTCCGAGTGCAACGCAGAATATTCTGATGGAAGCAAATTTCTGTTTTAATGAAACGGCGCTCAATGCCACAACGTACCTCTGGAATTTCAACGATCCGAACGATGCGAATAATTCTACAGTACCGGATCCGTGTCACTCTTACACCGACACAGGAACGTATTGCGTGCAGCAGATCGTTTATTCTTCGAATGGTTGTACAGATACTACGGTGAATTGCATCGAAGTTGTTCCTGATCCTGCGTCCATTTATGTTCCGAATACTTTCACACCGAATGGAAATGGGCTCAATGAAATTTTCATGCCGGTCGGTTATAACATTGACGCGAACCGTTATCACTTCATGGTATTCGATCGCTGGGGAATGCTCATTTACGATACGCGTGTGTGGGGCGATGGATGGGACGGAACTTTCAAAGGAAACAAATGCCAGATCGATACGTATGTGTGGAAAGTGGAATGCAATGATATTTTAGGATACCATCATTCACTCATTGGTCACGTTAACCTCATCAGATAAAAGATCACAGTGAAAAGTTTTTTTAATTTGCCCTGTATTATTTTTTCCATCGCCGGAATTCTTTTTCTTCATTCGGCGAAAGGGCAACTCACGATCAATTCGGCGGTCACTGCGAATCAACTTGTGCAGGCACTCGTAGGAAACGGATTGCAGGTTTCAAATGTCACGCTCAATTGTTCTGCGGGCGGTTACGGTTCTTTTTCCAACGGAGTGACCACCAATCTCGGTTTGAACAACGGCATTGTTCTCAGTTCAGGCGCAGTCGATAGTATTCCCGGAACGAACAGTTCTTCTTCCGTAGATGTGAGTTATTGTTTCAATGCAACTTCCTGCAATGATCCCGATCTCACGGCGCTTGATCCGAACACGAATCATGAAGATTGTTGCGTGCTTGAGTTTGATCTTATTCCGCATTGCGATTCACTTTCCATACGTTTTGTTTTCGGTTCGGAAGAGTATCCGAATTTTGTGAACTCGTTCAATGATCTTTTCGGATTTTTTATTACCGGCCCCAATCCTTCAGGACCTGCTTATGCCGGAACAAATATTGCAACACTTCCAAACGGACAATATGTTTCGATCAACAATGTGAATAATGGAAATTCGAATACGGGGCCTTGCGTGAACTGCGCATATTACATTGACAACACTGGCGGAGCTACGATCAGTTTAAATGCATTCACAACTGTACTCACCACAACAGTTGGAATGGTTCCGTGTCAAACGTATCATTTTAAAATCGCGATTGCCGATGCGATCGATTGTATTTACGATTCTTCTGTGTTCGTTGATTTTCTCCAATGCACCACGGCTTATACTTTCACTTCGAATTCTGTTCCCGACCAATGTAATTCATGCACAGGTACTGCTTCTGTGAATGTAACGGGCGGACTTCCTCCATACACCTACACGTGGTTACCGAGTGGTGGAAACGCAGCAACTGCAACCAATCTTTGCGCGGGAACTTATTCTGTTCTCATCACGGACGCTTCATCGTGCGGAGTGCCCGATACTGCGATCATTAATGTGGGAAATATTGGTTCTTTGTCATCGGTCAATACTGCGCAGAATGTAACGTGCAATGGAGCTTGTAATGGATCGATCGTGCTCAATACTTCGGGAGGAACAACTCCGTACGTTTACACGTGGACGCCGAATGTGAGTACAGTGGACAGCGCAACCGGACTTTGTCCTGGAACTTACACTGTGGATGTTGCAGATCAATCAGGATGTACAAACAGTTATACGTTCACAGTTACACAACCAACTGCTCTCGCGCTTTCAGTTACAGGAACGAATGCGATCTGTATTGGTAAATCGACCACGCTTGTCGCTACTCCGTCAGGAGGAACCGCTCCATACACGGTGAACTGGATGCCGGGCAATTTGAACGGTACTTCGCAGACCTTCAGTCCAACCGTAACGACCACTTACACGGCAACGGTCACCGATGCCAATGGTTGTACTCAAACACAACCGTTCACGGTTACGGTCAATCCATCGCCGGTCGCAGCATTTGCACCTGGACAGGGCGGTTGTGTTCCTTCTATTGTGAATTTTACGGATGCATCTACGGGTGGCATTTCCTACAACTGGGATTTCGGCGATCCGACTTCCATGACCAACACATCGACCTTGCAGAATCCGTCGCACATTTACACGCAGGCGGGAACTTACAATGTGACACTCGTGGTGGTGAACGGAAACGGATGTTCCGATACACTGATCATGAATGCAGCCGTCACCACGTACGCATATCCTACAGCATTATTTTCTGTGAACACGGATAGCGTGGGTGAATTGACACCTGATATTATTTTCACAGATGCAGAACTTGGAGGAGACACCTGTGTATTTTATTTCGGCGATGGTGACTCGCTTAGCAATTGCAATTTCGGAACGAATGATCACACCTATCCCGGTGCAGGATATTATACGGCCATGGAGATCGTGACGAATGCGGCAGGATGCGTGGATACATTCATGATCGATGTGGTGGTTGGAGAAGAAACTTCATTGTATGTTCCGAATGCATTCACTCCGAATGGCGCTCCGCCGAATGAGATCTTCCTTGCTTACGGAGTGAATGTCCAGAAATTCCACATGATGGTATTCGATCGATGGGGAAATCTTCTTTTCGAATCGAGCGACATCAATAAAGGATGGGACGGAACTTACAAAGGACATCTGTGCCCCGAGGATACGTATGTGTGGAAGATCGATTATGTCGATACGCACGGAAAGATGAAAAAGCTGTATGGCCATGTGACGATGGTGCGCTGACGAAAGTCCGGCAACTCTTTTTTTATTCACAACCTTAATTTTTCAATGCAAATTTATTTCGCAGTTGAATTGATGTGTTGTTTTTATCCGGGAATAAAATTCATTCCGTGATTTCTTTAGCTTTGCAAAAAAACAGTTCATGAAAAATATTATTCTTCTCTCAGCGATTCCCATTTTCCTTTCGGTAAATGTTCATTCACAATCAACCGCCAACGACGGGGACTGGAAAGCGCAATATGTAAAAATGCAGAACACTCCCGAAGCGGCGTGGATGATCCGTTATGGTGATATCGATAATCTTGGATTCGGATGGGAAAAAAATTTCGATCCGTTTTCCGGGAAAGAAACTCCTTCGCATCCTTATCCCTGGGATCGGAATCCGAAAGACACGATCGGTTTCGATATGATCATGCTGCCATCGAGTATGGGAACAAAAGATGAACCGTGTGGTGGCGATGGTTACAGCGGCCAGTACGATTCGATCAAGTTCAAATACGGAAAAACAAATTTTCCCTTTCACATCCCGATGGGTGTTCCGAAAGAAACAAAAATTACAACGGCAACTATCATGATGTTCGTTGATGATTTTCAGCATCCTGTTTTCTGTTCGCAATTCGAAGCATACGTCAATGGAAGAAGAGCCCCGTTCATTGAAAAAGCGCTCAACGCACTCAATCAAACCGGCCCTATCGGAAAAATGATCACGCTGAATGTTCCGCTCGATTTTCTTGACTCACTCAAATCTCCGTTGCTTACAATTTATATTGACGATGCAACCACAGGAGCCGGCGACGGATACGCGATCGATTTTATAAAAATTCTTGTGAATCCGAATATAGCGAAGATAACGCGCGCCGCTTTGCAGGGAACTGTGGTTGACCAGGAGACCGGAAAACCGGTTGCCGGAGCAGTCGTGACATTATCAGACGGAACTATGACGACCACGAATGCACAGGGAGTTTTTCAATTGCAGAAAGTTTCTCCCGGGCTTGCTGTAATTGAAGTGAAAGCAAAAGGATACAAAGAAGATTCATTCACTGCGAATGTGATCGTGGGAGAAGCGAATGAAACAAGAATAGAATTGCAGAAATAATATTTTTATTTTAAAAAATAATTTCAGTGAATGAATGGATCCGAAAACTTCGGATCGGTGATGAAGGAAGGATCCGACAAAGATCTCAGGAAAGCTTCCAGTTGTTGTTTCTCCAGTTCAGTCAGCCCCATTTGCACAACCGGGAAAACGGACCAGTCGAAGGAATTGTTATTCATGTTGATATTCAGCGAATCGATGGATTCATCAGGGATCACGCGCAACACCGGGCTGAGATTTTTCGAATCCATAATTCCGTGATCATAATGATCGATCACTTCGCGCAACGTGTTGTACCGGCCATCGTGCATATAAGGCGCGCTGTATTCCACGTTCCGCAATGAAGGCACCAGGAATTTTCCATTGTCATGCGCATCATGCGTTATTCTTCCGCGGCCGATGTCGGAATAATTTGCATCGAGTCCTATATTCTCATAATCGGATTGGTAACCATTGAAATTATCTCCATTGTGGCAGGAATAACATCTCGCTTTTCCATCGAAGATCTGTTCACCTGCTTCCGCGAGAGCGTCCATCTGGTTCAGATCAAATTTGCTGTTGAAGGAATAAAGATTATCCACAAAACATCCTAAAGCATGACGAATTCCATACACCGTAATTTCAGGCGATCCATAGGCGTCCTGGAAAAGTTGCGCGTAATAAGATAATTGTGAAAGCCGTGGCGGAAGAAGATTCAGATCAAAAACATGCATCTCCACGTTATTCATCACCGGCATAAACACCGCTGTATCTGCATTAGCTGCACGCCCGTCCCAGAACCTGTTGTGAGGAGAAAAGGAATTTGAACTTCCCGGACCGATCGCAGAAGAATTGCGCGCGGTATAACCATTGAATAATCCGCGGCTGAAAGGATGATTATCGGCAAAAGCATAACGCTGCTGGTGACAGGATCCGCACGAAGTAGTATTGTTCAGTGAAAGATTCCTGTCGTAAAAAAGAACGCGGCCCAAAGTTGCAAGTGCGTTCTGGCCGGAAGGATAAGAATAAAACTGAGCCGGAAGTTGCGGCGTACCCGGGCTTGCATTTATTTCAAGAGGATCTTTTTCTTTTTTGCACGATGCAGGAACGATCACGATCAGCGGGATCAGCGCTGCGCAGATAACGAGTGCGCTGTTCCGTAAAATATTTTTTCTTTTCATGCGTCCGGTTTTTTTTAAAATCTTATTCCAAGATAAAGTGTAACGGGAAGCGTAATGGTAAACCTGGATCCGGTGATAGTGCTGGTCGAAGTATTCGTGGTGATCGTATATTGCGATCCGGATAAATAGTTATTGTAATCATTCGTCTTGTCTTTCTGCATGGAATAAAAAGCATAGAACGGAATTTCAGTGCTCAAACTCATTCGCTTGCTCAGGTTGAACTGGATACCTGCAGCAGGGCCTCCGCCGAATTCCATCAAACCTGATGTGAAAATTGTTTTCGAGTAAGAATAATAATTCGGAAGGTTGTTATATAACACAACCGTTTGCGAAGCGGAATTCTGTATGTGCGTCGCAAGATCCAATGCTACCCACGTAAGAAATCTTCTTCCCAACGGGAAACGCCATTCCCATCCACCGCGGAAATAAATAGAATAAGAATCAGAGTAAGTAGGTGCAACAGGATCGGGGCCGGCAATGACCGAAGTTCCGGAATTAACGGTGCTCGTTTTCGAATTGTTCATGTCGGCTCCCAAACCGAAACGAAGTGCGTGTTTGTTCCACGCAAGTTTATACGTCACCGAATAAGGAAGCATGGTGAACGTGTTGTTCGAAAGATTGAAAACCTGCTTGAGCAGAAGCGTGGTATTGAAACCGAATTCGTGATGAAAAATTTTCTGCTCATTCGCGGGAGCAAGCGTGTCCTGCGCATGCATGCGCGCAGTCAGCAGCGCACTCGCGAGAAAAATTGTACAAAGAAGATGACGCATAGAGTGGGGTTAAGCGTGAAAATCAAATTTAGGAATGAAAAGCATGAATTGCAAATCGCAATACGCGATCCGTCTTCTCAATGGAAGACGGGGATTCCTCACTTTGGTTGCTTGTACACCGGCACCGTCGAACACGGCTCTCCGTACATGATACTTTTTACCACGGGCTGCAGTCTTCTTGTCAATTCCACATACGCGGTTTTCGGAACCGGTTTATCTCCGCAACCTTTTATGATAATTCTTTTGTCGCGGTAAATTTCCACATCAAATTTATTCAGCGCTTCTTCGAAGAGAACGGTTTCGAGCAATTCCATATTTCCGAAAACAATTTTTTTTGCGAATGGCTGTAATGACGAAGCGAGAAGCATCCAGGTCCAGTCGGGAATAATAGCATCAGCAGAACAGGTGAGTGCAACAAATTTTCCGTCGTACTCTTTCCAGTTTTTATTTTTAATGAATTCACGGAAATCTTTTTCTTTCAAGATCAATCCCTGGTAGAGCTGATCTTTTATATCGATCACCACGCGCTCACCTGGAAAATAAATTTCACCCGGATCGATCGTGATCAATCCGCTCTGTTCCACTTTATTTATTATTTCTTCCATTTGTTTAGAACATAGAATCGAGAGCTTAGAAGTTAGACTTAACGAACGAGAGGGAATTTCTAAGCTCTAAGTTCTCTGCTCTTTTTACATAAATCCCAATTCCAGTTGCGCTACTTCACTCATCATTTCTTTTTCCCACGGCGGATCGAAGGTGATATTCACTTTCGAAGATTTTACTCCTTCTACTTCGCGCACTTTATTTTCCACATCCTGCGGCAGTGATTCTGCAACAGGACAATTCGGGGAAGTAAGTGTCATGAGAATTTCCACTTCATTATCGTCGTTCACTTTTATTTCGTAGATCAAACCGAGTTCCCAGATATCGACAGGAATTTCCGGGTCGAAGCACATTTTAAGTACATCGATGATCTTCTGCGTGAATTCTGCGTCTTTTGAAACTATTGTTGCCGGCATAGGATACTGATTACAAATTCTTACTGATATACTGATCACAGATTTATTTTGCACTCAAAGCGAGTGCGTCCATTTTCATTTGTTTTACCATTGCTATGAATCCATTCGACCGTGTTGGAGAGAGATTATCTTTCAAACCAATCGTATCGATAAATGTCAATGGTGCTTTTGTTATTTCTTCCGGAGTGTGACCTGAAAGAACGTGTACCATCAAAGCAACGAGCCCTTTCGTGATGATCGCATCACTGTCCGCCTGAAAAAATATTTTTCCATCACGCAATTCAGTATGGAGCCACACTTTGCTCTGGCATCCTTTGATGAGGCGGTTTTCTGTTTTCAGATTTTCATCCATTGGCGCAAGCGATTTCCCGAGATCAATGATGTATTGGTATTTATCGTCCCACTGATCGAACATGGAAAAATCTTCCACGATCTCTTTTTCATTTTCTACAATTGAATTCATGACAGCATCTTTATTGATTTGACAAGTGCGGTTATGAAATGATCTATTTCTTCTTTGGTATTATAAAGTGCGAATGAAGCGCGTATAGTTCCCGGTATTCCGAATTTTTCCATGAGTGGTTGTGTGCAATGATGCCCCGTTCGTACCGCCACTCCCTGCTGATCGATAAGCATTGCAATATCGAAAGGATGAATTTTTTCTATCACGAATGAAAGAACGCCGGCTTTTTCTTTTGCTTCACCAATGATGCGAACACCTTTTACCTGCTTGAGTTTTTCAGTCGCATATAAAAGCAATTCATGTTCGTGCGCCGCAATATTTTTCATTCCCACTCCATTCACATATTCCAGTGCTTTCGCCATTCCTATAGCACCTTCGATGTTCGGGGTGCCCGCTTCGAATCGCAACGGCCCATCGGCGTAAACTGTTTTTGCGAAGGAAACAGTTTTGATCGTTCCGCCACCGGTTTGATAAGGCGGTAACTCATTCAGAATTTCTTCTTTCACATAAAGCGCGCCGATACCGGTAGGCCCGTAAACTTTGTGTGCAGAGAAACAATAGAATTCGCAACCGAGTTCCTGCACGTTCACGCGCATGTGCGGGGCCGCCTGTGCGCCATCTACGAGGACGGGGATATTCTGCGCGTGTGCGAGAGCAACAATTTCTTTAAGCGGGTTTATCGTGCCGAGCGTATTCGACACGTGCGCAACAGCAACGAATTTTGTTTTTGGTGAAAGCAGCAGCGGCACCCGGGTCATTTCAAGTTCACCGTGTTCATTCACCGGAATTATTTTAAGTGTTGCATTTTTTTCTTCACACAATTGCTGCCACGGAAGAATATTGGAATGATGTTCCATTTCTGTGACGAGAATTTCATCACCGGCGTCGAGTTTTTTTCTCAGGAAAGAAGCAGCAACAAGATTGATGCTTTCTGTTGTTCCTCTTGTGAAAATTAGTTCATTCGGAGAATTTGCGCCGATGAATTCTGCAACAGTTTTTCTTGCTTCTTCATACGCCTGAGATGCTTCCTGGCTGAGCTTGTGTACGCCGCGGTGAATGTTGGCGTTGTAATGTGAATAATAATTTGAAATGCAATCGATGACCACTTGCGGCTTTTGCGTAGTAGCCCCGTTGTCGAAATAGATCAATGGTTTTCCGTTGACTTCACGGGAAAGAATGGGGAAGTCCTGGCGGAGCAGATTCACGTCGTAAGTGTTTTTTGATATGATCTTTGTTTCCGTCATTTTTCAGCGATTAAACTTTGTGGCAGCATGAGCAGGAAAGGGATACTCAAATCGTAATTGATGGTATAATAATTTCCGCCGAGCTGCAGATTTTTGTAGTAATTACTTCGGTTCAGGAAATAATTTTTCTCTGACTCGATATTCCACGCTTTCATTCCGAGTTTCGCTGCAAGAAACCATTTTTCGAGCAATCGTGTCGCGCGTCCGTTGCCATCCACGAACGGGTGAATGTTTACGAATTTGAGATGGATCATGGCTGCGAAATAAAATGTTTCTTCGAAAGAGAGTTTCATTTTCAACAGCAATTCAATATCGGCAAAAAGTTTTTTCAATTCCGTTTTTACAAATTCCGGTTCGATGGCGAGATAAAGCATTTTTCCTCCTCCGGCAACGCCGACCATCGTTTTCCGCAATTTTCCTACTTCTCTTTTATCTGAAATAAAACTTTTCGCATATATCGAATGCGTATGCAGAATATTTTCAAGTGAAATATTATTTTTCTGCGCAAATGTGTAAGCTTCCACAAGGTCTTCAATTTCTTCCGTTTCTTTCTTTTTAATGCTCAGGCCGAACGTTTTATTTTTGAGATACGTTTCAAAATCAAGAGAATTTCCTTCGATGTTGGATGAAAAAGCGGAAGCGCTGGCGAGATAATAATCGAAGTTCTGAAAACCTTCATTCTTCCCAGGCAATGCAGCAAAAAGTTTTTTCAGATCAACCTTCAGCTTCTTTTTATATTCGCCCAGATAGTTGACCGGTAAAAGTTTTATTTCGCTGAACTTTTTCATTTCAGTAGTTCATCAATTCTTCTGTCAATATAATTTCTCAGTTCTTCGTTTTTTACTTTTTCCACCACTTCGCCTGCGAATGCGCGTATGAGGAGTGCACGTGCGCCCGTTTCGCTTATGCCTCGTGCGCGCAGGTAGAACATTGCATCTTCATCCACTTTACCGGTGGAAGTTCCGTGCGAACATTTCACATCGTCGGCATAAATTTCCAACTGAGGTTTGGTGTTGATAGAAGCATCATCGCTCAGCAGAATATTCCGGTTCGTCTGGAAAGCATTTGTTTTCTGCGCATCGGGCCGCACAAATATTTTTCCATTGAAAACCGCCATCGCTTTCCCGTCGATAACTCCTTTATACAATTCATTGCTCAGGCAATTCGGTACCATGTGATCGACAACCGTGTGATTGTCCACCACCTGTGAATTCTTCACCGGGTAAAGTCCGTACAGGTGAGCTTCCGCATTTTTTCCGGAGAAAATAATATTCAGGTTATTGCGGATGAAATTTCCGCCGAGTGTAAACGTGTACGTATTGTACAATGCATTTCCGCACACATGTGCATTCGATGTATTCACCTGCTGTCCTGATTCACTTTCATTCTGCAGGCGGTAGTGATCGAGTTTTGCATTCGCCCCCACAAAAACTTCGGTCACTGCGTTGGTAAATGTTTTTACAGGCCCTATCGATTCATACGATTCGATGATGACCGCCTCACTGCCTTCTTCGGCGACGATGAGATTTCTCGACTGGTGAAATGAAGAGATCTCGTTATCTGCAATGTGAAGAATGTGAATAGGATTTTTAAAAGCAATGTTTTTTTCAATGTGAATAAAAACACCGCCGTCAGCCATGGCTGTATTCAGCGCAATGAAAGGATCGGAAAGATGGGAAGCGTATTTCCCGAAATGTTTTTTTGCAACTTCATTATCCGCGATCGCGCCAGAAATATTTTTTATCGTGATGCCTTCCGGGAAATTCTCCGAATGTGAACTGTATTTTCCATTCACGATCACAATGTTCACTGCATCTTTCACCAATGAAAATTCCTTCAAATCATTTTCCGTAACGCCGCGCATTTTTTCATTTCGGAAACTCAACCCTTTCTTAAGAACAGATTCGGGATTCACATATTTATAATCTTCCCACTTCTTCGTCGGAAAACCATTCTCACGGAAAAATTCAGCCGCTTCACTGCGCAACTTCGCATCTCCCGGTAAAGCCGGAAGCATTTCTTCAAAATGAGCGAGAAGAACATCTCTGAAATTCATTGTTTCTGTTGCATTCATTTTTATTTTTTCTTCGATCGTAGTTTTTCAAGCTCTTCCACGTCTAATTTATCTCTCGTTCTTCCGGTTGACATCTTATTTTTAATAAGGTCGTTATAATGAATGAACACCATTTTTGTTCTTTCGAACTGAATGCTTTCTGCATTTTTGTAACATTCATCAAATTCGACTCCTTCAATAGAGTTGAGAATGTCGATCCGAAAAGGTTCGTTCCCGAAATATCCGCCGGCAAGCGGATTCTCATTCAGAAAATCCGCTTTGGCGAATAGATTTTTCGGAGCAGGAAATTCATTGATAACATGCATCATTTTCTCCGCATTTTCGTTTGATATTTTGATCCATATATCCAGATCGCCGGTGTACCTGGGAAGTCCGTGATAACCGACGGCGTAACCACCTACAATAATGTAGAGCACCTGATTTTTATTCAGGAGATCAATAAAATCTTTGAAGTGCTGACTTATCATTTTATCTCTTGCCGAAAACTGACAGATCCGGCGTTTTTGATTTATTATACATCTCAATGAATTGTAATCGCAGAATCTCAATCGCGGTAAGCCGTTCTTGAAAACTTTTTGAGAGCCAGTTTTCCCGGAGATCTTCCCAACCGGCTTTTGAAGAAATTATTCCTCCACGATCCCGGTCTGTATTTTCTTTTTCTTTTTTCATCGCTATTTAAAGTGCAGCTTCAGTTTTCAACCAGTCATATCCTTTTGCTTCCAGTTCAAGCGCCAGTTCTTTTCCGCCCGACTTCACAATTTTTCCATTGTAAAGAACATGCACAAAATCGGGAACAATGTATTCGAGCAATCGCTGGTAATGCGTGACCACGATGAAGGAACGTTTTCCATCACGGAGTTTATTCACGCCTTTCGCCACAATTCTCAACGCATCAATGTCGAGGCCGGAATCAGTTTCATCAAGTATAGCCAGCGAAGGTTCGATCATGGCCATCTGGAAAATCTCGTTGCGTTTTTTTTCTCCACCGGAAAATCCTT
Organism: Bacteroidota bacterium; assembly: GCA_016194975.1. NCBI lineage: Bacteria > Pseudomonadati > Bacteroidota > Bacteroidota bacterium. Next base: position 191,012 of record JACQAM010000004.1, on the reverse strand, counting down.
CGTTCACCGAGCGATTCGCCAGTTTGCCATCGAGCTCCACTAATTTCTGTTTCTCTCTTACGAGTTCAAGAAATTCTTTCGGTTCTATCGGCGGAAGATTTTTATAAGTGCGGATTTCGTTGATGGCGGTTTTAAGAAAATTAATATTACTCACACCGGGAATTTCAACCGGGTACTGGAAGGCAAGAAAAATCCCTTCGCGAGCGCGGTCCTCAGGTGAGAGTTCGAGCAGGTTCTTCGAATTGTATTTCACTTCATCGGCGGTCACTTCATAATTCTCATTGCCGGCGAGCACGGAAGCAAGTGTGCTTTTACCGGAACCGTTCGGCCCCATGATAGCGTGCACTTCTCCTTCTTTCACTTCAAGATCGAGTCCACAGAGAATTTCTTTTCCTCCAACAGATGCATGCAGATTTTTTATTGAGATCATAAAATTATTTTTTACTGATTATTTCGAATGCAACAACACCGCGGTATCGCTGTTGTTCATTCACATTAAAAAGCCCGCGGATCACATTCTTGATACTATCACCTGCTGCCAGTGCGTGATCACCGGGCCGGAGCGAATCGGCAGAAGTCATGATGTGCAATTCTTTTTTCTGCTCATTCATTTTATTGTGATAAAAATCCAGACACTGGTCATGCCAGTTCTGAACAACGCACCAGCGATTAAGATCGGTCTTGTCATTGCCGGAGAGAAAGAGATACGTTGACAATTCCTCTGCTTTCCGGTCACCGGGAGCGATATCGTTGGCGATCGATTTTTTTATGGCAAAATAAATAGGGATGAAAAACAGAAGCATCATTGCTCCATGAAATTTCAAGGGAGAAAAATTTTCAAAATTGAAAAGTTGTAACACAGCAGAGAGGGCATAGCCGGCAGCGATGGCCAGTAAAGGATAAAGGGGCACATCGTACCACTCGAGTTTCGTGACCGAGAGAGAAATGGTAAGGAGAAAAGAGATCACGCAAGCGAAAACAGAAATTCCCAAACGATGAATGCGTTGCTCGCCCGAACGCATCATGAATATCATGCCTATGAAAGAAAGAACGATCCAGAGTGTATAACGCCAGTTGAAAAAATTATTCAGGTAAAAATCAAATGGCTCACGATGCGATTCCACCACGTTCGTCACGCGCATGGCATCGAAACGGAAAAGGTGTGCGAGATAACCGGGTTGTTGCATATTGCGGATCAGAAGCGGAAGAACACCGGCCAGAAATGCAGCGGCGAGTCCAAGATAGAATGCCCTGTTCTTAAGTAATGGAATAATTTTGTGGTAAACGAAAAGAAGAATGGCCTGCGCAGGAATGAAAAGCAATGCGGCAAAACTTTTCGATGCAAATGCCAATCCGGTGAACAGCAGGTAAAGAAAAATATTTTTCCGCGCCGGGGTTTCTTCAATCAGGATGCGGTAAAAATTAAAAAAAGAAAATGTAAGAAATACGGCGAGCAACGCATCCATATCGCCGGTGCGTGATGAATGAAAATGAATGAATCCGGTGGAAGTGATGAGTACGATGAAAGAGGTCCATGCCCAGGTATTACCGAAACTGCGCCGAATGAAAATGAGCAACCCTATAGCGGTGCATACAGCGGCGATGGCGGATGGAATGCGGATGGAAAGTTCGGAGAAACCGAAAACACTGATGGATGCTACCTGCAGCCACAAGGGAAGAAGTGGTTTTGTGCTGTACATATCGGGAGAACCATGATGCAGCGGAACAAAATAATTTCCGCTCTTCCACATTTCATAAGCATGATTTGCATAGATGGCTTCATCCCACGGGCGTATCTGGAATGCACCGAGTTTCAGAAAAAAAATAAAGTAAAGCAATGCTCCCCCCGCGATTAAGATCAGGAAAATTTCGAAATTTATTTTGCGCGCGATCATGAACAGTGATTGACTATTTTTTTTATCCTACGCTACCTTCGAGTGATACCGCCAGTAATTTCTGCGCCTCCACGGCAAATTCCATCGGCAGTTTATTCAATACATCTTTACAATATCCGTTTACAATAAGGCCGATCGCTTTTTCAGTATCAATCCCCCTCGAGTTGCAATAGAAAAGCTGGTCTTCACCGATCTTGGAAGTGGTTGCTTCGTGTTCTACAATTCCGCTCTTGTCGTGAATTTCTATATAGGGAAAAGTATGAGCGCCGCATTTATCGCCCATGAGCAGCGAATCGCATTGAGAAAAATTCCTTGCATTCGTTGCGCCTTTCGCCACGCGCACGAGCCCGCGGTAACTGTTGTTGCTTTTTCCTGCCGAAATTCCTTTCGAGATGATCGTACTCTTCGTATTTTTTCCGAGATGCGTCATCTTTGTACCGGTATCGGCTTGCTGATAATTATTGGTAACGGCAACAGAATAAAATTCGCCGGTAGAATTATTTCCTTTCAGGATCACGGAAGGATATTTCCAGGTGATAGCTGAGCCGGTTTCTACCTGCGTCCAGGAAATTTTTGAATTATCACCGAGACAGATTCCGCGTTTGGTCACAAAATTATAAATGCCACCTTTCCCTTCTTTGTCGCCGGGATACCAGTTCTGTACGGTGGAATATTTTACTTCCGCATTTTTGTGTGAAATAATTTCAACCACGGCGGCGTGCAATTGATTTTCGTCGCGTTGTGGTGCAGTACAACCTTCGAGATAGGAAACGTAAGCATCTTCATCCGCAATAATAAGCGTTCTTTCAAACTGGCCTGTTCCTGCAGAATTGATTCTGAAATAAGTGCTCAGTTCCATCGGGCAGCGAACGCCTTTCGGTATGTAACAAAAACTTCCATCGGAGAAGACGGCAGAATTCAGCGCAGCAAAATAATTGTCGGTGTAAGGAACAACGCTGCCCATATATTTTTTCACCAGATCAGGGTGCTCTTTCACCGCTTCCGTGAATGAACAGAAAATAATTCCTTTCTCCATCAGCGTTTCGCGGAAAGTAGTTTTCACCGAAACAGAATCGATCACCGCATCAACGGCAATTTTCGATTCCATTCCCACGAGGCGTTTCTGTTCCTCGAGGGAAATTCCGAGTTTCTCAAAAGTCTTCAGCAATTCCGGATCCACTTCATCGAGCGAACCGACTGCATTTTTTTTCTTTGGCGCAGCGTAATAACTGATATCCTGGAAATTTATTTTCGGATAAGAGATCTGTGCCCAGTTTCGGGGCTCGTCCATCTTCAGCCAGTAACGGAATGCTTTCAAGCGGAATTCAAGCATCCATTCCGGTTCTTCCTTCTTCTTCGAAATGAATTTCACGATCTCTTCGTTCAATCCCTTCGGCGCAAACTCGGTATCAATGTCGGAAACAAAACCATATTTGTAATCCGACGAAATGTGCTCTTCTAATATTTGATTTTTGTTGCTCATAATTTTTTATCCCCCCTTGTCACGCTTCGACGAACTCAGCATGACAATTTTGTTTTTCATATTTGTCAGACTGAGCCTGTCGAAGTCTGACGGTTAAACAGAAAAACTTTCTCCGCATCCACACGTGCGCGAGGCATTCGGATTATTGAAAACAAAACCTTTTCCATTCAATCCGCTCGTGTAATCGAGTTCCGTTCCCACGAGGTAGAGAAAACTTTTTTTGTCCACCACTATTTTAATTCCCTTGTCTTCGAAAACCTGGTCATTCGGTTTGATCACGTGATCGAATTCAAGTTTGTAGGAAAGACCCGAACACCCACCGCTCTCTACACTTACGCGTATGAACGAATTACCCGGATGTTTTTCTTCAGCGATCAGGTGAATTGCCTGCTGTTTCGCATTCTCAGTTACTGTAATCATTGGTTTTCAATGTTTTATGTCCATGATTTTATTTAGACTAATTCCAAACACTCTACAAAAATACCGTATTTATGGTAGAGCAGCAAGTACAAACGACAATAATTCCATTGACAAAAGTGATGATAATGGTCATGATTTGGAATGTTGCTTTCATTCCAGATTCACGTTACACCTGCTGAATTATCCGGTTGTTATGCAGCGCTTATTCCGTGTTCCGGATTTTATTTTGGATCGGGAAGAGAAAAAGTGAACGTTGCGCCTTTGCCGATTTCTCCTTCAGCCCAAATTTTTCCTCCGTGTTTATTGATGATGCGCTGAACGATCGCAAGGCCGACGCCTGTCCCTTCGAATTCTTCCGTTTGATGCAGGCGTTGAAACACTCCGAAGAGTTTATGTACATAACGCATATCGAAGCCGACGCCATTATCTTTAATGGAATAAATAATATTGCCATCCTGTTTCGAAGAATTTATTTCAATCGCAGGATGTGCATTTTTAGAAGAATATTTAATTGCATTTGAAACGAGATTCATAACTACCTGATGAATGAGGGAATAATCGCCATACACAGGAAGCAGTTTTCCAATCCGGATCTCTGCATGATGCGCAGCAGATTTGTTGAATTCAATGAAAACGCCTTCGGTCAATTCATTCATGTCGATTTCCGATTTCTGAATTTCTTTTTTTCCGAGTCGTGAAAAAGCAAGAAGATCGTCGATCAGCTTTCCCATTTTGAAAGCATTATACCGGATATTACCAAGCAATCGTTTTCCTTCTCCGTCAAGTGATTTATCATGCTCTTCTTCCAGGATATTAGCGTAACCCGAAATTGCACGCAGGGGCGCGCGCAGGTCATGAGAAATCGAGTAGGTGAATGCCTCGAGTTCTTTGTTCACAGTTTCCAGTTGTTCCTCCGCTCTTTTTCTGTCAGTGATATCGTAAATGATATTGATCGCATACTTTTCGCCTTTGAGGGTGATCGTTTCGATAGAAGATAAAAATTCAAGAACATTTCCGGACCTGTTGCGGATGGTCATTTCGAAATTCTTCGCCGAACCATGCTCCTGCACTTTTTGGATAATTTCTTCCCGTGATTTTATATCAGTGATCAAACCCAACTCCAGGAAATTCCGTCCTATTATTTCTTCCTCCGAAAATCCCGTCATCTTTACGAATGCCTCATTGACATTAAGAAAAGTTCCTTCGGGTAAGCGCGTGATCGTGATACCGGCAGCGCTGCTCTGAAATGCTTTCTGGAATTTTTCTTCACTCTCCCTGAGTTTATCCTCGAGTTTTTTGCGTTCGGTGATGTCTTTGATGATACCAATGAAAAAAGATTTTCCGCGGATTGAGGAAGGAGATATTCTTAATTCAGTCGGAAATTCGGAACCATCTTTTCTCAGTGCAGGCATTTCAATCGTTTTGTTGAGTACGGGGCCCTGGCCGGTTTGAATAAAATGCTTCAATCCCATTAGATGAGCTTCACGGTATTTCAGAGGAATGATCAGTTCGTGAAGAAACCTGCCTGCCGTTTCTTCCTGCGTCCAGCCGAAAGTTTTTTCTGCCATCGGGTTCCACTCGGTAATTTTTCCGCCGGCGTCAATTACGATCACTGCATCGGGCGCATTCTTCAGAATGGACTGAATCTGATCTTTACTTTCCCTAAGCTCCATGAGATAATGCTCCAGTTCTTCACGCATTGTATTAAGGCCAACCGCAAGCGCATCGAGTTCATCTCCCTTGTCTGAAACAGGAATGGAAACGGAAAAATCTTTCTGAACATACTTCAGCAGAATTTTCAGGATAATATCGATCCGTTCATCATTCAATTTCATTGCTGCAATAATTTTTCAGCCAAGTGAGCGCGGCTGTTTCATCCGAAAATAATTTTGTGGGGACTTTTGGTTTGTTCAGTGTCAGAAAAATATTTCCGAACATTTTTGTCAATGGATTGCCGGTGAGCAGTGCGCCGGCTTTGATCAATTCAGCTCCTTCTTTCCCCATATAATCACGCGCTTCCTTACTCGCTTTTCTCAACCCTTTCATATTGATGAAACACGGGTAATCCTTTCCACCCGAAAATTCGATCCTTGTTTTTACGCAATACTTAGCGGTGGGGAGATCCATATCGAGCCCTTCGTTGAAAACACAATGCAGGATCCCATCTTCCTTCCATATTGTCATGAAAGGAGTTTCCAGTTTTTCCGACTGATCTTTTTTTGCAGTTTTGTTTTCAACCATATCATCATCTTCTTTCGTGGTAAGCGAATTATAAATAACCCATTTGAAAAAAATGAATTTTAGACAGTCTCTAAACAAAAATAAAAAAATACGGATTCCTCATTCGATTGTCGCCCTCTTATTAGATAGCTGGTATGTTTATGGCGAGCGTTGGTAACTGCTGTTACTATGGACAAGGTGAAATTTGTTCCTCAACTTAGGATCATCACCTGTTTTGCGTGAATGACAATCCGGCTAACTTTGGCAAATGTTAGACAACAATTCGCGAACTGAAATTTCAAAGCTGGGAGAATTCGGCCTCATTGAGCAACTCACAAAAAATATTGAACTGAAAAATCCTTCTTCGCTCAAAGGAGTTGGAGATGATGCTGCCGTGATCGATGCCGGCGATGGAAATGTAAAACTTATTTCTACCGACATGATGGTGGAAGGAATTCACTTCGATCTTACGTATGTTCCTTTAAAACATCTCGGGTATAAAGCGGCGGTCTCCAATTTTTCCGATATCTGCGCGATGAACGGAACGCCGAAACAATTATTGGTTTCTATTGCGTTATCATCGCGCTTTCCACTCGATGCCGTGGAAGAATTATATACAGGAATTCTTTCCGCGTGTAAAAATTATAATGTGGATCTTGTCGGTGGTGATACTTCTTCTTCAAAAGTCGGGCTTATTATTTCATGCACGATCATCGGTGAAGCGAAAAAAGAAAATGTTGTTTATAGAAACGGAGCAAAAGAAAATGATCTGCTCTGTGTGAGTGGTGATCTTGGCGGCGCGTATACCGGATTGCTTTTGCTCGAACGCGAAAAAGAAGTTTACAAATCACATCCGGGCACACAACCTGATCTCGAAGGGAACGATTACATTCTCGAACGGCAATTGAAACCGGAAGCGAGGATCGATGTTGTTCAGCTTTTGAAAAACCGCGCTGTGCAACCCACTTCCATGATCGACATTTCCGACGGACTTGCTTCTGAACTCATGCACCTGTGCATGCAGTCGGGCGTGGGCGCGAATCTCTACGAAGAAAAAATTCCGATTGATCCCATGACGTACACACGTGCGCGCGAATTCAATCTCGATCCTACGATGTGTGCAATGAGTGGCGGAGAAGATTACGAATTACTTTTCACTATAAAATATGAGGATCACGAAAAACTGCAGAATGATCCGGATGTAACTTTCATCGGACACATGACGGCGAAAGAAGCGGGAGTGAATATGATCTCCAAATCAAATACGGTTCACCCGGTTACTGCACAGGGATGGGACGCTTTTCGAATTAATAATGAATAATTAACGATTAAGAATGCGCTAAGCCCTGCGCTGCACTATGTACAATCATTCATTATTCATTATTAATCGAGTTCATCCGTAACCAGCATTGTTCCTATTTCACCTTTCTCTTTGATGGACGTCGATTTTTTTTTCTTTGATTTTTTCGCCTGCTTATAAATTTTCACTGTGAAAGTTTTTTCTCCACCGCCTTTGAGCAGCGAACGGAAATCAACTTTCAGGCCATCGCCTCTTTTTACCACGGCGCCAGTCGAGTCATAAATTTCGAAAGAGACTTCTTCAGAAAAAGTGAGCAAGTGTTTTCCGGCATCATAATTCGCGGAATATTTTTTTCCGAGATAAGTGAACTCGGCCGAATTGGTCGGAGGTTGCGAATGAATGATTCCGGTTACAAAACAAAACAAAAACAGCAGAAAGGTTTTCATTTCTATAAATATAATTCGAAAATTTGAGAATCTTCGAATATTATTTCTGCAATGATTTTTCTGCAACTATTTCCCGGAATGGCTTGTGCAGCACTTTGCTTTTCGCCCACGCCGGGAAATCAAAATATTCGAAAGCAGTTTGTTCAAAATGATCGGCCTCTAATTTATCGAGGTGTTCCGAAAGATCGGCGAACAATGGCGCCATTTCTTTTTCATTCGAAGTCTTCGAAATTTTTTCCGCAAATTTCATCAGCACATTTTCGAATTGGTAAGAGCGATTTCTTGTTTTCAGATAGCGCTGCACATTGCGGCTTACATAAGGAAGAAGATCGCGGTGATCGAGTTCTATATGGAGAATGAGTGAAAAAACCTGCGCGACTGCATAGATCCATTCGTTCTGGCCAATGGCAGGATCGTTGATCACGCGCGTGTTCCAGCGCAACGCCTGCTGCAGCTTGCCTGCGCCATAGCACGCCACTGCGCACGAGATGCAGAAATGCGCTTCACGTATTTTACTGATGCGCCCTTCGTATTTTGCAAGTCCGCCTTCAATTTTCGGAACGAGAGTCATCGCTTTTTCAAATTCGCCCATCGTATTATAAAGCGTGATCTCGATGCTGTATGCGCTTGCAAAAAGTTTGATCTCGAGATCTTCATTGCGCGCGGTGTCGAGTTTTTCGGGAAGCGCACGAAGTTTTTCCAGGTTCTTCAGCGCCTCATCATTTTTTTTCAGATGCTGGCAAACGTAAATGAGATTCGTGAGCACACCGAAATATACATTCGGTTCATCGCGGAAAATATCAGTGTTCTTTTCAATGAGTGAAACGTTCGCAGAAAGATGCTTGTAACAATTATCAGCATCGGCGATCGCGAAATAATACGCGCTGTAAGTGTGGTGATACATGAAACGCGCATTCACACTAAGTCCCTCGAGCGAGTGATCCTTGAGCGAAGCGTCAATGAGTTTGCGGAAATCTTCGAGCTGATGTTTTTCTCTTGCGCGTCCTTTGGTATTGAGCAGCATGAACAAACGGCTCTTCACATTCCACAGATCATTGTAAGCACGGATGTCTTCCGCTACTTTTTTATCTTCTTCCTGCAGTTTCAGAATATCTTCATCCGTCATCCCGGAATAACTGTCTTTTTCTGCGAGCGCTTTTTCCATGGCGTGTATCTGCACGAGCGCAGCATGTTTCTCGAATTTTTCGGCAAGGCGTTTTACACTTTTCAATCTTTTCGCGCATTGATCGTACAAAGTTTTCTTGTAAAGAATTTCTGCATAATGCAATTCTTTCCACAACTGCGCGTCGGCCGAACTGTTGTGATGAAAAACATCGAGCGAGCGGAGAATGGTTTCATACAAACGCGACTTGGTGATGGAAAAATTATTGAGCAGCGATTCTCCCTTGAATTTTTTCAGCAAAGTTTCTTCACTGTATTCTTTCATCTTTTCGATCGCATCAAAAAGCAGCACATAATTATTCTGATCACCGATCGTATGTCGGCCGGCGAAAATTTTAAAATGTCTTTTCTCCTGCTTGGTGAGCGAAGAAATCAGTTTATGAAGCGTATCGGATGACTTTCCTGACATGTTTATTTATTTCAAAAATTATTGACCATTAGATCGGTTAATTTTTTGGAAAACTGCCGTGATCCCTGATTTTACTTATTGTGGAAATAACCTTCGGCTCTATAATGGAAATCTGAACCTTCGGTGTTTCTTCCAATAATGAAGTTAATGGATAATTGCCGTATATCAATAAAAAATACAACGTTCACAAAGGCATATTGGTTGCCTCTTGACATGTTAAATGATAAAAGTTTGTTGTAAAAGCGCTGGACTACGAATGAGAACGCCAATTAGCTCATTAGTTACCAGGCGATTGAAAATTCAAAACCACCGCAGCAGGGTCTTTGACATGTTTAATTGCCCGTTTACATGAATTGGAATGCAGCACTGCACAAAATAATTTCGATCCTGTATTGGTAAATTTCATGCGATCAGCTGCGGGGTCCGGTTTCAAAGGGGATGTTGGCCGGGCCCCCGGCAATCGCAGAAAAAAATTCTCCACTTCTTCTTGCCGGGTTTTATTAACTTAACAATATGAAAAAAATACTTTCTCTTGCAGCATCTGCTGTTCTTGCAACAAGCGTGGTTGCTCAATCTTCTTTCGAACGCCTCGATATTAATCACTTCAACGCCGGATTCAATGCTGCCGGAGATCAGTTGTCGTTGATCCCGAATTTTACCAATAACGTGATCACGCCTTATAACCAGGTTCCTTTTTCAATCGGCAATCTCTGGATCGGCGGCTATGACCAGGGAGGACAATTGCATGTTGCAGCGCAAACGTATCGACAGAACGGAACCGATTTCTGGGCCGGCGCTATGGATACTTCTCTTGCGGTATCATCAGGATTTCAAACCAACTTCTACAACAAAGTCTGGAAAATAAATAAAACAACAGTCGATAGTTTCCGTCTTGGATTATTCACGGTTGTTCCCGCTTCTATAACAACGTGGCCGGGAAATGGAAGTGTAGCGAACAATGAAGGACATCTGCTCGCACCTTATGTTGATGTGAATGGAGATGGAATGTATAATTATCTCGATGGCGATTACCCGAAGATCCGTGGCGACCAATCTTTGTTTTTTGTTTACAACGATTCACTTGACACGCAGGACCATGGTGAAACGGGAGGCAGAAGAATGGGAGTAGAGATCCGTTGTCTTGCTTATGCAGTAAATTGTAATGATTCCGCTTTGGCAAATACGATCTTTCTTCATTTCGATATCATCAACAGATCTTCCACCACTTATGATTCTACTGTTGCAGGATTATGGACCGATCTTGATGTAGGAACTTCATTCAATAACAACGTAGGAAGTGATAGTTTGCAGAATGATTTTTATTACTACAGTAATTATTTTGCAGTAGGAGCAATTTTTCTCAATCGAACAATGACATCGACCATGAATTACAACAATGATTTTTCTGTGACCGGAAATCCTGTCGGCAGTGCCAATTATTACGGATACATGCGCGGCCGCTGGAAAGATGGAACTTCACTGACGTACGGAGGAAACGGATACGGAGGAACCAGCAACACTTCTTATTGCTATACCGGAAATCCATTTTCAGGAACGGGATGGAACTCCGGAACCCCGGTTGATCGTCGTATGCTGGGATCAATAGCGCCATTTACCCTTCAACCCGGCGAAATTTATTCTGTTGACATGGCTTACGTCGCTTGCTATGATCCCACTTCTACTTTGAATCTTTGTGTTCCCAATCTCAAGCAGAGAATGCAATCGATCCGGAATTATTATACGAATGACCTTACTCCCTGCGGCGATAATATTACCTCTGTACCCGATGCAGCGGTAAATTCTTTCACAAATATTTTTCCTAACCCCGTTTCATCTTCATTCACGCTGCACACTTCTTCATTACAAACACAACCGTATTTTATTTTCGATCTCACAGGCCGCCAACTCACAGGCGGAACTACGTCCGGAAATGAAACTCATATTGATGTTGAAGGTCTGCCGGCGGGAATTTATTTCCTGCGCACAGGCGAAGGCGCACACGCCAGTGCGATGAAATTCGTGAAGACCGAATAATTTTTCTATCACAAAGGAACGTGTAACTTTAACCATGTTCCGCAAAAGAAATGCTGCAGCAAAAAAATGGCGTCACTCGTTGGCGCTTTTTATTTTTCTGTTCGGATCTTTTTCCAGCGGATTTTCCCAGTCACTCAACTTCAGAAATTATTCTGTGGACGATGGACTTCCATTCGTGGAAGTGTACACGATCTTCCAGGATGCGAATGGAAATCTGTGGTCGGGTGGTTATGGCGGGCTCAGCCGTTTCGATGGAATTTCATTCACGAATTTTTCTCCGCGCAGCGGTTTGCCCAATCACTGGGTCACTTCCATCAGCGAAGATGGCAATCACGATCTTTGGGTGGGAACCATCAGCGGCGTTTCCCGTTACTCGGAAAATAAATTCACGAATTACAAAAAGCAGGACGGCTTGCCCGACGATTATGTGAATTGCCTGCTGCATGATAATTCAAACGTGTTGTGGATAGGAACTTCAAAAGGAATTTGCAAATACAACGGTGATAAATTCCTTTCGGATACTTCAGAGGGCCCGCATAAAAATTTTATTCTCTGTTTTTACCAGCAACAGAATTCGCAGAAAGTGTGGATAGGAACGGATCACGGAGTTTTTCTTTTTGAAAACGGGAAGTACACTTACTTCGATGTCGCACTTTTCGGAAACAATTCCATCACCGCTCTTACTGCTGATAAAAACGGAAACATCATTGCCGGAACTTCCGATGGCATTTTCAGACTGGAAGACGGCCATTTCAAACTCATTCTCACCCCGCAGGGTTTCGATATGCCCGCTGTAAATTCGATGATCACCGATCGCAACGGAATAACATGGATCGGATCAGGAAATGGATTGTATTCTTTCGATGGAAAAAAATTTACCTACTACCGCATCTCGAATTCAGATGTGAATGCCGATAACGTGGTGAGTCTTTACGAAGATTACGAAGGAAGTTTATGGCTGGGAACACACACGGGAATTTTCCGTTTTCGCGGTGAAGGATTCATCAGTTACGGAACGGCAGAAGGGTTGAATTCCAGTTTCATTTTCGGAATTGATAAAGACAAGAATGGAAAACTCTGGGTGTGTTCGGAAAATGACGGCGCTTACAAATATGACGCATCAGCGCCGGCCGGAAAAAAATTCATACGTTTCAGTAAAGAGGAAGGGCTTGCTTCCGATAAATCGAATACAGTTTGTGCGATGGAAAATAATGACGTGTGGATAGGAACTGATCGCGGACTGAGTGTGATCACCAATGGAAAAGCAAAGAATTTTCATCGCAGCAACGGATTGAATTCCGACACTGTGAATTGTATTTTCCGTGACCGCAAAGGAAGATTGTGGCTGGGCGGCGGAAAAGGCATCACACTTTATGAGAATGGGAAATTCATCCCTTATTATATTTCTACTGATCCGGAAATGAATTTTGATGTGTGGTGCATTGCAGATGACGATGACGGTAAATTGTGGGTGGGCACCTACACCGCCGGACTTTATGTTTTCGATACGGGCACCGGAAAATTTTCTGATGGAAGAAAAAAACTCGGCATCAGCGCCGATTCTTATTTTTCAGTTTGTGAAGACAAGCAGGGAAAACTTTATTTCGGAACCCTCGACGGAATTTTTATTTACGATCATCACACCACCGATCACGTTGGCGAAGAAAACGGATTAAGTTCGGAACTGATCTATTGCATGTCAATGGATAAAGAAAAAAATTTCCTGTGGGCGGGAACCAACCAGGGATTAAGCCGGCTCGATGTGAATGCTTATGATAAAGACGGTTCTAAGATCATTACCACATTCGGCAAGGAAGAAGGATTTTCAGGAGTGGAAAGCAACACGAACGGAACGTACCTCGATGAGGATGGTGTGATCTGGTTCGGAACTGTGAATGGACTCATCCGTTATTCCCCGGATGATTTTGTAAAAAATTCGGCGTACACAAAAACTTCCATCACCGGCGTCCGTTTGTTTTACAACGATACTGCGCTGGCAAACGGAGCTCTTCTCAATTGGGACGACAATAATATTTCATTTGATTATGTTGGTATCTGTCTCACGAATCCTGCCAAAGTTCAGTATCAATTCATGCTCGAAGGATTTGATTCTAAATTTTCTCCGCCTACAAAAGAACGCACGGCTCGTTACTCGAATCTTCCTCCCGGGAATTATACATTCAAAGTGATCAGCGCAAACAACGAAGGACTGTGGAATAATGATCCCGCTGCTATTTCTTTCACGATCGAAACTCCGGTATGGAAGCAGGCATGGTTCTGGTTGCTGCTCACCGGAATTTCAATTTCGATTCTCGGCCTGGCAATTTTGTGGAGAATACGATTGATCAAAAATAAAGAACGAGTTGAATCGGAAGTGCAGGTTGCGCTCGCGCGTAACGAGCTCAAGGCATTGCGTGCGCAGATGAATCCGCATTTCGTTTTTAATTCACTCAATTCCATCCAGCATTTCATTCTCACCAATAAAAGTGCCGATGCAGGAAAATACCTGAACAAGTTTGCGCGATTGATGCGTGTCATTCTCAATAATTCTGAAAAATCAGTCATCGCACTTTCCGAAGAGATCGAATACCTTAAATTATATCTTGGCCTCGAGGAAATGCGTTTCGAAAATAAATTCGAATGGTCGATAGAAGTGGAAAAAGATATTGATGCCGATTTTTTCGAAATTCCTGCTATGCTGCTGCAACCTTACGTCGAGAATGCGATCCTGCACGGACTCACGCCGGCGAAACAAAAAGGACATCTGAAAATTTCAATGAAACTCAAAGGAGAAACGCTGGTGTGCACCATCGAAGACAACGGAATAGGAAGAGAACGCGCAAGAGAGATGCGCCAGTTTTCAAAACGCAAGGACGACAAATCGCTGGGCATGAAGATCACGCACGACCGGCTTGAACTCATTAATCGCCTGCACGGATCACAATTGAGTCTTGCAATAACCGATCTTTACCACGAAGACAAATCGCCGGCCGGAACCCGGGTTGATATATTCATACCTGTTTCCTAATTCGTACGAAATACAGATATTTACAGATATACGAAATACTGATAATAACGAAAAACTCCATACTTATGATAAACTCCATTATTGTAGAAGACGAAAAAAAAAGCATGGAAGTGCTTGAAGCGCTAATCAAAGCAAATTGCCCCGATGTGAATATTATCGGCGCAACAGATTCCGTTGCTTCGGGCGTGGAGTTGATCAAGAGTGCGAAACCAGCCCTCGTTTTTCTCGATATAGAAATGGCGGATGGAAGCGGATTCGATCTGCTTGAAAAATCGGCCGGAAGTGGATATGATGTCATCTTCACCACCGCGAGTGATGCGCATGCGCTGCGCGCGATCAAGTACAGCGCTATCGATTATCTTCTTAAACCGATCGATGCTGATGAATTGAAAGCTGCTGTCGACAAGATCCGCGCAAAATCGGCGAGTTCTGCCAATCTCGATAACCTGAAATTTCTGCTGCAGAATTTCCGCAAACCAAGTGAACATTATTCGAAGATCACTTTGCCAACGGGGAATGCGTATGAAATTGTGAATGTGAAAGACATTATCCGTTGCGAAGCCGATGGAAGTTACACCACATTTTTCCTCGAGAATAAAAAGAAACTGTTGGTGTCGGCGAGTTTAAAACATTACGAAGACATTCTTCCTTCCGATGAATTCATCCGCGTGCATCACGCACATCTCATCAACATGGGACATGTGGTTCGTTACCTGAAAGCAGATGGAGGATATGCCGTGATGAGCGATGGAACACAGATAGAAGTTTCGCGACGGAAAAAAGATGCGTTCCTCCAGCGACTGAATAAAGTGTAGTAAGAAAAAGCGGAAGTTTTCAGCGGTAGCGGGCAGCAAAAATAATCTGTGTGTAATCAGTGAAAGTCTGTGGCAATATTATTTTCTTCTGCCAGATTTACGTTTTGGTGAATTAAAATAATGCAAGGTTACAGCGCAGATCCACTTTCATTTTCCAATTAATCGGCTCACTCTTCCAATTGTGCGTGAATTCTCACCACTTGTTTTCCGTTCAGAAAAAATCCAGATTTACCAATGAGAATTGTCGTATAAGAATGACACAGCGCGTTGTTTTTTTTCTCTTCGCCAGATAATCTTTTTCTTCTCCCGATTATCACAGTTCACTCACCATCTGTTAGAAGTCGCTATCCTTCCTGTATTTGTCGTCGTAATATTGAGTGGAAATCAGCAATACAAAACATAGAGTGTAAAGCTGGTGACCAAAAATAAATTCCGCTCTTTCAAATTTTGTTACAGAAGAAAAAGGCCCTGAGCCACCGGGTGTGAACAGATGGATGGCGTATTCGGGGATGTTGCGCTGACTATTTGTTGCACCCGGCTTTTTTTCTGTAAAAAAACTGTAACAGAATTCGCAACGGGCGTTATGATCAAAACAAAGAAGGCGAGCCGCAATGAAAAAACGGCCAATAAATAACTGAATGTTTAATCTTTTAAAACAGTGTGCCATGAAAAGGACTCAAGATTATCGGAAAGGTCACTCGTATCACGTAGACGGCCTCGGCACCATCGGCATTGTATTCGGAATTGCATGCGTTGGTTTCATTCTCTATAATGTGTTTCACGTAATTTTTACATGAGTGTGTGTGGAATCCCGGTTTTGTCGAAGCCCAAAAGCTGAGTTCGAAACCGGGATTTATTTCAATAAAAAAACAACAAGAAAATTTCAAATTCCAAAACTCAAAGAGAATTGAGTTATCAGTGAATTAAATTTTAGAATTTGGAGTTTGAATTTTGGAATTTTACTTTGTCACTTCCGGCCTTTTCAACGGCCGCCACTATATAGAGTAAGTATCCGGACATCCTGTCCGGATTTTTTTTTAAACGCTTCAATCGTTGAACATGTTTAATGATGAAATTATTTTGTCCGGCATTAATAAGTATTACCAGTTAATTTTATTCCATCAGAATTCATCCCGGCAACTATCGGGACAAAAAAAGATACCATGAAAAAAAAATTACTTTCCTTCTGCACACTTTTCTGCTTTGTGAATTTTATTCATTCGCAGAATTGGGCCAACGCCCGTCTCGACATCAACGGCGTGAGCGCGCTGGTCAACTCCAACGGCGATCTCTTCTGGGATTATGCTTCCGCGCAATACACCGTTCCTAAAGGCGGAACGGCCAACACCATTTTTGCCGGCGCATTATGGATCGGCGGACTCGATACATCGGGACAGCTTCATCTCGCTGCGCAAACGTATCGCCAGAGTGGAAATGATTTTTATCCCGGGCCTGTTATGAATTCAGTTTCCTATTCTGCAGCAACTGATGCGCAATGGAACAAAGTTTGGAAGATCAATAAAACAGCGGTCGATTCTTTCTGCACGTGGTGGGTGAATCATTCTGTTTATCCCGGCTACACCATTCCTTCTTCAATTCTCAACTGGCCGGGCAATGGAAATGTTGCACTCGGTGAAGCGGCGCAACTCGCTCCTTATGTAGATGGGAACAACGATGGAATTTATGATCCTAATTTTGGAGATTATCCCTGTATAAAAGGAGACCAGGCCGTGTTCATGATTTTCAATGACGATCGCAATGCGCACGGAGAAACAGGCGGACAGAAAATGAAAATTGAAGTTCACGCGATGGCGTATTCATTTATTGCTCCGGGAAGTTATCTCGACAGCGTAGTTTTTCTCAATTATAAAATTTACAATCGCTCATCGAATGATTATGTGAAATCGTACATCGGAAGCTGGATGGATTTTGATATTGGTGCGTATGATGACGATTACATTGGTTGCGATGTAACAGGAAATATGTTTTACGGATACAATGGCGATGCGAATGATGGAACATCTGCAGTACCAACAACCGGAACTTACGGAGCAAATCCTCCTGCGCAGGGTGTGGTTTTTCTGCGCGGCCCATTGGCAACTCCCAACGATGGAATAGATAATAATCGCAATGGAGTAACAGATGAAGCGGGTGAAGTTTGCATGATGAATCATTTCAATTATTATAACAATGATTTTTCTGCAATAGGCAATCCGGTAACAGCGTGGGATTATTTCAAATACATGGATGGATTCTGGAAAGACAGCACGCATGTTACTTACGGCGGAAATGGTTATGGAGGAACAACAAATTGTGATTTCATGTTCCCTTATAATTCCGATCCGCTCGGATGGGGAACGAATTTTGTTCCAGAACCAACATGGGATGAGGGAACAGTTGGAAATACACCATTCGACAGGAGAGGAATGGCTTCATCCGGCCCATTCGATTTTTATTCAGGAGAAGAATTGTGTGTCGATTTTGCTTTAGTGTATGCCCGGCACGACACTTCCATTTCGTGGATTCCGCGAAGCGTTACAGCAATATCCGGGTATGCTGATTCTGTTGCGGCTTTTTATCAAACCACTTCTCCATGCACGTGCGTACCGAATCCACTCGGGATAAAAAATGTGAGCGAAGAAAATAGCATCGGTGTTTATCCTAATCCTTCGAATGGAAATTTCACGATCAGTTGGAAACCGAAAACTGCCGCTGCTAAATTGGAAGTGTATGATGTTTCCGGAAAAGTTGTACTCGTGCAGACCATCAATCGCAGCACCACAGAACTGAACATAGAAAATTTTTCTTCAGGAATTTATTTTTTGAGGATTGAAGACGGAGCAACTGTTGCAGCAACGAAGCTCATCAAAGAATAAATTTTTTTCTGCCGGATATTTTTTACGTAAATGATGTGAATGAAAATTACCAGTAATAATTTCATTTTATTGCAGGTCAAATTCATCTCCCTCAAAACCGCATTTGTCGAATTCCTGCAAACGGGAACGGGCTGCACACGTATAGCAATAAACAAGGAGTACGTTTCCCCCTAAATTCCTTTTATGAATAAGTCTGTCCGTGAAATGAAATTGGATCTCTGTATCCGAATGAATGATCTTATAGTTTCCTATCTGCGCTCCACTGAAAAATGTTCCTGGAGTATTTTCGATGAAGGCGGAGTGGAACTTAAAAAAGGAATGATCCAATCAGGATCTACACATGTGATCGGGCTCGGAAATATTGCACCGGGATTTTACCAGTTGTGTGTAATCGACGGCGACCAGCTTCACAATTCGAGATTCCGTCTTCCCTGAAAATTATTTTTTTCTGAAACAATAACCGGCAAAGGCGATTATTTTTTTCGCAGTAATATTTTTTGCTTCCAGGAATCCCATGTGTCCCGTGCGCTCGAGCGCAACGAAGCGGCAATCGTGCGGCAGTTTGGAAATTTCTTTCAGCGAGTCTATCGGAATAACAGGATCCCGCGTTCCGGCAATGATCATCAATGGAAATTCTGCATCGCGGAAAATATTTTCCCTGTTCTTTCTTGCTTTCATTCCTTCGAGGCAGGCAACGATCGATTGTTTTTTTGTTCGCGATGCAATTCTCCTCGCCGCATTTATTTCCTTCTTCATGTATTTCTGATTCGCAACAGCAAATAAATTCATCACGAGTTGATTCGTGTATTTCAACGGATCACGCTTTACAATTTTTATGGCACGGTCGCGATCTTGTTTTTTTTCATCACTGTCGCCGCGGGGCGTGGAATGAAAAAGACAAAGCCCGCTCAGTTGCTCCGGATATTTTTCTGCGAATGCCATCGAAACATATCCGCCCATAGAATGGCCAACGAGAACATAACGCCGCAAGCCGAGTTCATTCATCACATCTTTCACCACATCAGCCATGCGTTCCATTTTCTGCACGTATCCCATCACTTCCGATTTTCCGTGCCCGGGAAGATCGATAACTATCACACGGAATTTTTTCGCCAGCTCATTTGCAAAATCATTGATAAAAAAAATATCGAGCGATTCGAGAAAACCATGAACAAGAACGATCGCTCTCCCTTTGCCAACATCGGCATAGCGGATCTTTGCACCGCGGGAGATCATGAATTTTGCAGGAACAGAAAACATATTATTCACCGTGTTTTCGGTTTACTGTTTTCAGTTCCTAAAATGCAAACCGGAAACTGAAAACTCATTTTTTCATCAACGCCTCGATCTCATCCGCCTCTATCGGAATATTTTTCATGAGATCCTGGTTTCCTTTTTTCGTGATGAGAATATCATTTTCAATCCTCACGCCTATTCCTTCTGCCGGAATATAAATTCCCGGCTCGCAGGTGAAAACCATTCCCGCTGCGAATTTTCTGTAGCGGCTTCCCACATCATGCACATCGAGCCCGAGGTAATGCGAAGTGCCGTGCATGAAATATTTTTTGTAAGCCGGCCATGCGGGATCCTGTTTTTTAATATCTGATTTTGAAATGAGGCGCAGCTTGAGCAATTCTTCTTCCATCGCCGCGCCAACCTGTTTGTGATATTCCTGGATCGTATTTCCAACTACTAATTTTGTCATCGCGAAACGCATCACCCGCAGCACCGCATTGTAAACATTTTTCTGGCGCTTCGTGAATTTTCCATTCACAGGAATAGTGCGCGTGAGATCACTCTGGTAATTGGCATAACCGGCAGCGAAATCCATCAGCAGCACATCGCCGTCTTTACATTGTTTGTTGTTGATGTTGTAATGCAGTACACAGGAATTTTTTCCTGAAGCAATGATCGGTTCATATCCGGCGAAACCCGATCCTGCTTTTACAAATTCATGGCCGAGTTCCGCTTCTATTTCATATTCCCACACACCGGGTTTCACAAAATTCAATAAACGGCGCAACCCTTTTTCAGTAAGATCACATGCTTTCTGGATGAGTTCCACTTCCATGTGCGACTTGAGCGCGCGCAGTTCGTGCAGGATGGGTGCGCTGCGAACATACGTGTGCGCGGGATAAATTTCCCGGCACCATTTGAAAAAACGGGCATCACGCGTTTCCACTTCCACATTCGCACGCACATGTTCATTTGTATTCACATAAATATTTTTCGCTTCGAAAATAATTCCGGTGATCACCTGTTTGAACTGGTGGGTCCAGTACACTTTTTTTATTCCTGAAATCTTTGTTGCCTGTTCTTTCGAAAGTTTTTCTCCTTCCCATACGGCAATGTGATCATTCGTTTCGCGCACAAATAATATTTCGCGATGTTCTTCATCGGGGCAATCGGGAAATAAAACAAGAATGGTTTCTTCCTGGTCAATTCCGCTCAGGTAAAAAATATCAGCATGCTGGCGGAATTTCATGGTGCCGTCGGCGCTCGTGGGCATCACATCATTCGAATTGAAAAATGCGATGGAAGAAGGTTGCATCTGTTTTGCAAAACGATGACGGTTCTCAATGAAAAGAGAAAAGTTGATGGGAGCGTAGCGCATAGGAAGATTTTTTTGGAATGTTAAAGATAGGATGAATTACAGAACACGGCAGTTCAAAAGAAAATCGATTCAGTCTCCGTATGAAAAATTCTTTTGCGCCTTTGCGTCTTTGCGGTCAAATAAAAGAATGGATTATGAACCGCGAAGGCGCTAAGACGCGAAGTTCAATTGCAAAAGAACAAACTTATCCATTATCAGAAAATCAGTGAATGAAAATTCAAATTGGAGTAAGTACAAAGCTTAGTGTCACACAATGAAAATGTTCAATAAAAAAGCTGTCGCAGAAGGACAGCTTTTGAAATGAAAAAAAAATCGTGCTATTGTTTTTCCACTTTACAGACCACGGGAGAAGTTCCCGCTGCCGAAACAGAAACATAATAGATGCCGGGAGTAATGCTGCCGAAATCAAAATCTTTTCTGAAGTTGCCGAAACATTGTGCAATATCTTCCGAATAAACTTCCTGTCCGAGCATATCTGTTACACTAACGTGAAGATCTTTTTGCTGAAGAATATTTGCCGACAAAGTAAATGTTCCATTGAATGGATTCGGATACACCGCCATGTTCGTGAAATTTCCCGATGGATCATCAATGCCCGCAGGGGTGGTCCATTTTGCGATCGCATATAAATTTCCGGATTGATAATCGCCACCCGCATACAACGCACCATTGATCGTTGTGAGATCATACACGCGCGTGCTCGGGTACGGAGGATTTGTTCCCACATCACTCCAGAAACTTCCATTGTAGGAATCAACACAATCACCACTTATAAAATCGCCACCCATGTAAGCGGTGGAATTATAAGATCCCGTTGCATAAACTGTTCCGCCGCCCCATGAACCTATTGCGCTGAAAGCACTTCCATTCCACAATGTGATCCCGTTATTCGGTGTTGCAAAATTTCCACCAATGAGAAGATCGGTAAGATGCGGAGTCATGCTGTACACCCAGTAGCTTGCGCCGGTTCCTACAGAAGACCATGCACTGCCGCTCCATTTCGCCATGTAACTTCCGGGCGATGTAAATCGCCCACCGGCATAAAGAGAACCGGAATAACTTGCGAGTGTGAGAACACGATCGTTGCATCCGGAAGAAAGCGCCGACCAAGTTGATCCATTCCACATCGCAATATTAGTTGCAGCATTTCCTCCGGCAGTTGTGAATTCTCCTCCGACATAAAGGTTGCTGTTGAATACGGCGAGTGCATACGCGGTTCCATTGAGCCCGGTGCCGAGCGCCGACCATGAAGAGCCATTCCATTTTGCAATATAATTTGCAGGAGTTCCATCTGCAGTGGTGAATGCTCCGGCTACATAAAGATTTCCATTGAACACCACCATCGCATTTACGTCACTGTTCATTCCGGTTCCCATCGCCGTCCATGCAGCGCCTGTCCAGATAGAAATATTATTCAGCGTGAGAGAAAACGATCCGTCATTCACAAACGAACCACCGGCATAAATTTGCGAATTGTAATAAGCGACTGCTTTTACATTTCCTGCAATTCCGGAAGAGAGATTCGTCCATTGGCTGTAACTGTTCAGCGACAAAACAACCAGAATAATTACGAGTAGATTTTTTTTCATAGAGAAAGGGTTAGAATTAGTTTTGAAAAGTAGGTATTAAATGGAGACACACTCCTGATAAAGGTCACTACTGAGTGAACTGCTGTTCGGGTGAGGAAAAGGTCGTTTCGGGAACAATTAATTTAAAATGAAAAACGAAAAAGTAAAATCGGAATTCGCGGCAGTTTTCAACTTTTCAACCGGTTTTTCTTTCATTTAGTTCACAAATCATCTTGATACTTCCCGTTGCGACCGATATATTTGTGCGCCGGTTGAAAATCGTTTCTCCGGCAGAAAAATTCTTTTCTATGAATAATTTTCTCACTTCTTCCATTGGAAAAAAAACAGTGATGTCCCTCAGCGGACTTTTCCTCATTGTATTTCTGGTGGAACATATTTACGGAAATGTTCTGCTTTATTTCGGTGATGGAGGCAAAGCATTCAATGATTATTCGCACGATGCTGTGCGCAACATTCTCATCCGCATCATTGAGGTGGTGTTGTTCTTTGCCATCGTCGTGCACGTAGCGCAGGCGATCCTGCTCACGCGCGAGAATACAAATGCGCGTCCGGTGAAATACGCGGTGAATGGTGTGAACAAAACTTCTTCGTGGATCTCGCGCAATATGGGAATTACAGGAAGTGTTATTTTCTTTTTCCTCGTCGTTCATCTCTGGCAGTTTTTCGTTCCTTATCGCATAACAGATACTGTGGGCCATAATGAAAACCAACTCACACTTGCTCAATCGGTAGCTGTGGCATTCGGAAATCCGCTGTACGCTGTATTGTATTTTGTTTCCGTGGTCATTCTCGCTTTCCATCTCAGTCACGGATTCAAATCGGCGTTTCAATCGCTCGGGCTCAACAATAAAAAATACACTTCGGTGTGGGATATGGCAGCAACCGGCGTCGCACTCGTGTTCGGCATTGGCTTCGCATCATTCCCCATCCTGTTCTACGGCGCAAAACTTCTGCACAAGGATCTGCTCAACTGGAACATGTAAATAAAAAAAATAAAAAAAATCAAATCACAAAATCCAAAATATAATATTCACCAGGTTGGAATTTGGGATTTTCAATTTGAAATTTCGCTATGAAACTTGATTCAAAAATTCCCGACGGAACGCTCGACCAGAAATGGACGAATTATAAATCCACTGTTCCTCTTGTCAATCCTTCGAACAAACGTTCTATCGAGATCCTCATTATTGGATCAGGACTCGCAGGTGCATCTGCTGCTGCATCATTGGCAGAACTCGGTTATAAAGTGAAAGTTTTCTGTTTCCAGGATTCTCCGCGGCGCGCGCACTCGATCGCCGCACAGGGAGGTATCAATGCTGCAAAAAATTATCAGAATGATGGCGATAGTGTTTATCGCTTGTTTTACGATACGATCAAAGGCGGAGATTATCGCGCACGTGAAGGAAATGTGCATCGTCTTTCTGAAGTGAGTGCAAACATCATCGATCAGTGCGTTGCACAGGGGGTTCCTTTTGCGCGTGAATATGGCGGATTACTTTCCAATCGTTCATTCGGCGGAACACAAGTGCAAAGAACTTTTTACGCGGCCGGGCAAACCGGCCAGCAACTTTTACTCGGCGCGTATTCTGCATTGCAGAGACAAGTCGGACTCGGTGCTGTGAAAATGTATTCGCGACATGAAATGCTTGATGTGGTTCTTGTCGATGGAAAAGCGAGAGGAATCATTGCGCGCGATCTTGTAACCGGAAAACTCGAACGTCATTCGGGCCACGCGGTTCTTCTCTGCACCGGTGGATACGGAAATGTTTTTTATCTCTCCACGAATGCAATGGGGTCGAATGCCACTGCGGCGTGGAAAGCGAACAAGCGCGGTGCATTTTTTGGAAATCCATGCTTCACGCAAATTCATCCAACATGTATTCCTGTTTCCGGCGATCACCAATCGAAACTCACACTCATGTCGGAATCATTGCGCAATGACGGACGCATCTGGGTTCCGAAAAAACAAAATGATACAAGAAAAGGAAATGAGATTCCGGAAGACGAACGCGATTATTATCTCGAGCGTCGTTATCCTGCATTCGGAAATTTAGTTCCACGCGATGTGGCTTCGCGCGCTGCGAAAGAAAGATGCGATGCAGGATTCGGAGTAGGCACATCGAAGATGGCGGTATATCTGGATTTTGCTGCTGCTATAGAGCGCTATGGAAAACAGCAAGTGACAAAGCTCAATGAAGAACATGCTTCACCGGAACGGATCACTACGCTCGGAAAAGAAGTGGTGAAAGAGAAATACGGAAATCTTTTCGAGATGTACCAGAAGATCACCGACGAGAATCCGTATGAAGTGCCAATGAGAATTTATCCTGCTGTGCATTACACGATGGGCGGATTGTGGGTTGATTATAATCTCATGACAACTGTTCCGGGAATGTACGCGCTTGGCGAAGCAAATTTTTCTGATCACGGTGCAAATCGTCTCGGTGCTTCTGCATTGATGCAGGGACTCGCCGACGGATATTTTGTGATTCCCTATACGATCGGCGCTTATCTCAGTGGAATGATCCGCGATAAAGGAATTCCTGTTGATCATGTTGCATTCGCAGAAACAGAAAAAGCGGTGCAGGAAAATATTGACAAGATGATGGGAATAAAAGGAAAAAATTCTGTTGATCATTTTCACAAAAAACTCGGAAAGATCATGTGGGATAAATGCGGGATGGGAAGAAATGCAAAAGGTTTGCAGGAAGCGATTTCAGAGATACGCACGTTGCGCGAAGAATTCTGGAAAGATTTACGCATTCCCGGAACGCAGTACGAATTTAATGTTGAACTGGAGAAAGCAGGGCGCGTTGCCGATTTTCTCGAGCTGGGAGAATTGATTTGCATGGATGCATTGCAGCGGAATGAATCGTGCGGCGGGCATTTCCGCGAAGAATATCAAACAGAAGAAGGAGAAGCAAACCGTGATGACGAGAATTTTATGTTCGTAGCCGCGTGGGAAAATAAGGGCAACAATAATTATGAAATGCACAAAGAAGAATTGCAATACGAGAAAATAAAAGTCACCGCACGATCCTATAAATAATCTTTGCGTCTTTGCGGTTTCAATTTCACCGCTAAGGCGCTAAGCTAACGCAGAGAATTATGAATCTTACATTAAAAGTCTGGAGACAGAAAAATGCAAATGACAATGGCGGATTCGTCACTTACAAAGTGAGCGATATTTCTACCGACATGTCGTTCCTCGAAATGTTCGATGTGCTCAACGAGCGATTGATCCGTGAAGGAGAAGAGCCGATCGCGTTCGATCACGATTGCCGCGAAGGAATTTGCGGAATGTGTTCCATGCACATCAACGGACGTGCGCACGGGCCCTGGAGCGGAACCACCACCTGCCAGTTGCACATGCGCGCATTCAAAGACGGAGATACGATCACCGTTGAACCCTGGAGAGCATCTTCATTCCCGGTGATAAAAGATCTCGTCGTTGATCGTTCTTCATTCGATAAAATCCAGGCGGCCGGCGGATTTATTTCTGTGAATACAGGAAATGCAAAGGATGCGAATTCTATTCCTGTTCCGAAAGATGATGCTGATGCTTCATTCGCTGCTGCGGCCTGCATTGGTTGCGGCGCTTGTGTTGCCGCTTGTAAAAATTCTTCTGCCATGCTTTTTGTCTCTGCAAAAGTTTCTCAATTTGCACTTCTTCCGCAGGGAAAAACAGAACGCGCTGATCGTGTGCTGAACATGGTGAAAGAAATGGACGCGCTTGGTTTCGGAAATTGTACCAATACCGGAAGTTGTGAAGCAGAATGCCCGAAAGAAATTTCACTGGAGAATATCGCGAGGATGAATCGGGAATATTTAGTGGCGAACCTGAAAAAGTAATTCTACCCATAAAAAAACCGCCTCGTCACTTCGATAGTTAATCGGGAACAAGGCGGTTTTCTTTTACATCTACATCAAAAATCATTCCATATTTTAATTTAAATCCTGTATTTTGGTGCTGTAGAAAATCACTATGCTACGACAGGGACTATACCAGAAATTACTCCAGAAATTATCGCCGCAGCAAATACAGCTGATGAAGTTGCTGCAGCTTCCTACCGTTGCGCTTGAACAACGCATCAAGGAGGAACTGGAAATAAATCCTGCGCTCGAAGAAGGAGATGAGAATGATGAAGAAGAAAATAAAGATGATCTCGCTGAAGATGATGATGGATTATTTGAAGAAGGAGAAGAGAAGGACACGAAGGATGATTTTGCATTGGAAGATTACATGAATGAAGATGAGGGAATTTCTTATAAGGAACGTGTAAATAATTCTCCGGCCGATGAAGAGCGAAGGGAATCTCCATTATCGCAGGGCCCCGGATTTCATGATCAGCTGCTCACGCAACTCGGATTGCAGCCGCTCGATGATCATCATTATAACGTAGGAGCATATCTCATCGGGAATATTGATGAGGATGGTTATATGCGTAGAGAACTTGCAGCGATCGTAGATGATATTGCATTCGCGCAGAACATCACGACCACTGAAGAAGAGTTGAAAGAATTACTCGAACTCATCCACACGTTCGATCCTGCGGGAGTAGGCGCACGCGATCTGCAGGAATGTTTGTTGCTGCAGTTGCAGCGGAAAATTCCGAAGACGGCAGAAGTGGTGCTCGCCATGCGCGTGGTGCAGGAACACATGGAAGAATTTTCCAAAAAACATTACGATAAAATTGCGCGTCGACTCGGTGTAGATGATGATTCATTGAAGCGTGTCATTCGCGAGATCACGAATCTCAATCCGAAACCCGGCGGCGCTACCGGTGATACCGCACGTGCCGTGCAGGATGTGGTTCCTGATTTTGTGGTTACCAATAATGACGGGAAACTTGATCTTACACTCAATGATCGCAATATGCCGGAGTTGCGCGTGAGCGGAATGTACGCGGGTATGCTCTCGGAATACGCGCGCAGCAAAGACAAGAGCAATAAAGAAGCCGCGACGTTCATCAAACAGAAAATTGATTCTGCAAAATGGTTTATGGATGCATTGCGCCAACGTCAGCAAACGTTGTTACTCACGATGCAAACCATTCTCGAATACCAGTATGATTATTTTGTGGAGGGCGATGAAACTTTATTGAAACCGATGATCCTGAAAGATATTGCAGACAGGGTGGGGCTCGACATTTCAACGGTGTCGCGCGTGGCGAACAGTAAATATGTGCAAACACAATTCGGCACTTTCCTGCTGAAAACATTTTTCTCCGAATCACTTTCCACTGATTCAGGCGAAGAAGTTTCGACGCGTGAAGTGAAAAAAATTCTTTCCGATTGCATTGGTGCCGAAGACAAACGCAAACCGCTGACCGACGATCGCCTTGCAAAAATTCTCAAGGACAAAGGGTACAACATTGCGAGAAGAACGGTTGCAAAGTACCGCGAACAGCTCGATATTCCTGTTGCGCGGCTGAGGAAGGAGTTGTAATATGACACAACTCTGTCGCGCTATTTCTTTTTTATTTCATCCGTTGCTCATGGTGGCTTATGCCACGGCCCTTTATCTTTTTTTCATTCCCACACCATTTGCTCCTCCTGATGAGCGTTTGCCTTTTTATATTCTCGGGCTTGTTGTTACAGGAACTTTTCTGCTGCCAATTATTTTTTCACTCATCACGATGCGTATCGGAAAAATAAAATCACTTGAAATGGAAACGCAGGGCGAAAGAAACTGGCCGCTCCTGCAAACCTCGGTAATCTATTTTGTAATTCTGTATTTTGTTCATCGCGCTGGCATTCCCCCGTTCATCCAGGTGTTCATGCTCGGCGCAACGGCCTGCATCATTCTCGCACTCATCATCAATTTAAAATGGAAGATCAGTTTGCACATGATCGGTATTGGCGGACTCGTGGGCGGACTTGCCGGCGATATTATCCGTGAAGAAACACCGGCCATAAAATTTGTTGCAGCGTTGTGTGTGCTGGCAGGAATTATTGCATCAGCCCGGCATTATCTGGGAACACATTCTTTATTGCAATTACTTGCCGGATTTATCACTGGATTTGCAACATTATTTTTACTGATGATGTACCTGTTGCATTGATCGGGAGAATCGTCTTTTCTCAACTCAAATTACCAGAGAATTCACTTCAGCATAGCGGCCACCTTATCGTAATTAATCTTCACCACCACCTCATCTCCATTGGTAAGCATGATCTTGCATCCTTTTCCAAAACGCGTTACAGAACGGATATTTTTCTTGATAAAATAGTATTCATCGATCTTGAGAAGAACCGGAATATCATTGGCAGGGGGAAGGTTCTCTTCTTGTTTGTTATTCACAGGAGTATTTTTTACTTTTAGTCTTGTAAAGGTAACGAATCGACCCCCGTTTTCGTACACTGTTAACAACCTTGTTTATTTTCAGGGAAAAACGATAACCGCAGGCAACCCGGTTTCGAAGACCTTTATAGCAAACACCATTAGCGAAACACTGTTTTGAAACAACATCTACTTGTTTTAGTTTTTTTCTTTTCATTGCCGCTGAGCATTTTTGCCGGCAATAAATATTGGGTGGGCGGAAGCGGGCGCTGGAACGATCCTAATCACTGGTCAATTGTTGCGAATGGAAAACCGGGAACAGGTATTCCATCCTCGACTGATAATGTTATTCTGGGAACTGATCTGTCTTCCGCAACCGATTCCGTTTTTATTGATGATCATGTTTTTGCTTTGGATTTTTCTGTGAATGATCTCCCGGGTGCTGCAAAAATTATTCTTTGTGGCAATGGAGAAATTCACATTGGCGGAAATATTTCCATTGGAATAATTTTCAATGATCGGTTCAGCGGTAAATGGATCCTGCAGGACGAATTCGGTGGAATGCGTGATAACAGCACCGCATTAATTAAAACGAATGGACAGGTTTTTACGGGAGAATTTATTTTCAATGCGGATAAAAAAATTGAGAGTACTTATTCTGTTTCCGATAAACTTTACGTAAACAATTCGATCACGATCAATGTAAATGCCGAACTTCTTGTAGGAGAAAATTCAACAGTAGTTTCAAAACAGATCATTTCCGCAGGGTCACTCATCAACCAGGGCGGGCGTGTACTCGCCTCCAATGATGATCCTGCTGCACAGCGAAATTCTAATCCACAGAATCCGCAAACACATACGGTAACCACAGTTGTTACTCCTAATCTGTGCAACGGCCAATGCAATGCAACGGCGACTGCTGTGGTATCAGGCGGATCAGGAACGTTCACTTATCTCTGGAGTAATTCTCAAACAACACAAACCGCAACCGGACTCTGCGCTGGAACTTATCTTGTTGTGGTAACTGACGTAGTGTTTGGCGACCAGGTTCCTGCATTTGCTATTGTTACCGATCCACCTCCAATTGTAATTTTCTTTTCTTCTGTTGCCCCTTTATGCAGCGGACAATGTAATGGTTCTATTACTGCAAGTGCTGCAGGTGGAACGGGCGCTTTCAGTTATTTGTGGGCACCCGGTGGACAAACTACAGCTACGATCAACGGACAATGTGCAGGTGGTTATACAATAACCGTCACCGATGCGAATGGTTGTACTCTAACACAAACCTTTAATCTTACACAACCCAATCCGCTCGTTGCGAACGGAACCAGTGCCAATGTCAATTGCTTCGCAGCATGTAATGGAACAGCTTCTGTTGCACCAACAGGCGGCACTGCTCCTTATACTTATTCCTGGTCGCCGGGCGGACAAACAACGCCTGCAGTGTCTGGTTTGTGTCCCGGTACTTATACATGCACAATTACTGACGCGCATAATTGTACTACTACTTATGTTGCAACAATAACACAACCGCCTGCACTCACCGTTACTATGAGTCATACCAATGCAAGTTGTTTTGGTGTGTGCGACGGAACTGCAACAGGAACGGTTTCCGGTGGAACAAGTCCGTATGTTTATTCTTGGCTTCCGGGATTACAGGTCACGCCTACTATCAATGGACAATGTGCAGGAACATATACATTGAATGTTACTGATGCAAATGGTTGTACCGTGCAGGGAACAGTTACTATTACACAACCCGCGCAACTTTTTGTTGCACCAACCGGTGTGAATATTACCTGCTTCAACGCGTGCAACGGAACTGCTGCTGCGAATGCTTCGGGCGGAACATCTCCTTACACATACAATTGGTCTCCATCAGGCGGAACCGGCCCAACGGCTTCCAATTTATGTCCCGGAACTTATACTGTGAATGTTACTGATGCGAACGGATGTACAGCGAGCGGACAGGTCACCATTAACCAACCCACACAACTTCTTTCAAATGCAACGGGAATAAATATTACATGCTTCGGTGCATGCAACGGTTCGGCAACTTCAAATCCTTCGGGAGGAACTTCACCGTACACTTATAACTGGATGCCCGGAAGTTTAAATACGCAAACAATTTTTGGTCTTTGTCCGGGATCTTACACATTGACAGTAACGGATGCGAACAATTGTACAGCGAATGCAACCATCACAATTACTCAACCGAACCAATTATTTGCCGGAGCTTCACACACCAATGTTTCCTGCAACGCAGCGTGTGACGGAACTGCCACAGCAACGCCATCGGGTGGTGTTTCACCTTATTCTTACAATTGGCAACCAGGAAATTTTTCTACTTCTACCATCAGCGGACTTTGTCCCGGAACATATACTCTTACAGTTACAGATGCGAATGGTTGTACTGCAACACAAAACGTAACCATCACACAACCGAATCCGCTTTCTGTTACGATCAATTCAACGCAAATCACCTGTAACAGTAATTGCAATGGAACAGCAGCTGCAGTTGTTGCCGGAGGTTCACCAACGTTCACGTATTTGTGGTCCCCGGGCGGACAAACAACTTCTTCCATCAGTGCATTATGTGTGGGAACATATACGGTTGATGTTACTGATGCGAATGGTTGTACCACGAGTGCACAGGTTACGCTCAATCAACCTTCCGCTCTTATTCTCACTCCGGCTTTTTCCAATGCAAGTTGTAGTGGAAATTGTAATGGAAGTGCAAGTGTAACTCCATCGGGCGGAACTTCACCGTATACTTATTTATGGTCGCCGGGCGCACAAACAACTTCTTCCATCAATAATCTCTGCGCAGGAACTTATACCTGCAATGTCACTGATGCAGCTGGTTGTACAGGACAGGATATTATTACAATAACGGAACCGAATGCTCTGCTTGCGAATGTTACTTCAATAAATGTTTCGTGCAATGGCGGATGCAATGGATCTGCTACTGCTAATCCAAATGGAGGAACTGGGCCTTACACTTATTTATGGATGCCTGGAGGGCAAACTACAAATAACGTAAGCGGACTTTGCGCAGGAAATTATACAGTTACCATTACAGATGTGAATGGATGCACAGTGAATCAGCAGGTGAATATTACACAACCACCTCCGCTTCTTGCAGTAGTAACTTCAACAACTTCGAGTTGTAATATCTGTAATGGAACAGCAACTGTTTCTCCGAGTGGAGGAACCGCTCCGTTCGCTTACTTCTGGACTCCGGCCGGAGGAACAAATCCAACAGCAACAAATCTTTGCATCGGGAATTACACCGTTACAGTTACTGATGCTGGCGGTTGTACTGCAACAGCAATAGCAGTTATTACACCAGTTGTGAATATTGCAGTTACCACTTCCGGTTCTAATCTCACTTGTTTCGGATCGTGCAATGGAACTGCAAGTGCGAATGCTTCCGGTGGAACAGGCCCTTATTCTTATAATTGGTCGCCTATCGGGCAGAATACACAAACTGTTTCCGCATTGTGCGCGGGTAGTTACACAGTAACTGCAACAGATGCCAACGGATGTTTCAATACAGATACCATCACATTCTTAGATCCTCCGCTGCTTACTGCGACCACGACAAACACGAATGCATCCTGTAATGCAGTTTGCGATGCAACTGCAACTGCAACACCTTCCGGCGGAACCGGTGGTTATTCTTATTCCTGGATGCCCGGCGGACAAACTACTCAAACAGCAACGAATCTCTGTGCAGGATCATACACGCTCACCGTGACGGATGCCAATGGTTGTACTGTAACACAAACCATCACTGTTACCGAACCTTCATTGATCGTAGCAAATCAAACAGTAACCAATGCAAACTGTACCTTATGTGACGGAAGTATTACAGCAAATCCATCAGGAGGATTCGGCCCGTATACTTATTCATGGGCGCCGGGCGCACAAACCACGCAAACTATTTCTTCACTCTGCCCCGGAATTTATACGCTCACAATTACAGATGCAACAGGATGTTCTGTGAATACGCAGATCGCAGTGAGCAACATCGCCGGCCCGACTGTGACTGCTACATCTACCAATGCAAGTTGTAACGCCGTGTGTGATGGAACAGGAACAGCAACTGTAACAGCTGGTGTTTCTCCTTATACTTATGACTGGACACCGGGCAATCCTGTTGGAGACGGAACGCCGAATGTTTCTGCATTATGTGCCGGCACTTATTTCTGCCAGGTGACCGATGCGGTGGGTTGCATAACTTTTACCAGCATCACCATTACAGAACCTCAGCCACTCACTGCAACATCTACGATCACCAATGTTTCTTGTGGCGGAAATTCTGACGGAAGTATTACTGTAAATCCATCCGGCGGAACGGGCCCCTATTCTTATTCATGGGCTCCGGGCGGGCAACCTACTCAAACAATTTCAGGATTAACTGCGGGAACTTATACGATCACCATTACAGATGCGAATAGTTGTACACTCATTCAGAATATTACGGTAACTGAACCGGCAATTCTTACTTCAAGTTCTTCATTCACGAATGTGCTTTGTAACGGAGCTTGCAACGGAACAGGAACAATTACTCCTGTAGGAGGAACCTCTCCTTATGTTTACAGTTGGTCGTCAGGACAGGGAACAGCCACTGCATTGAATCTTTGCCCGGGAACTTACACTGTTGATGTTACCGATGCGAATGGTTGTACTACAACACAACAGGTGACCATTACCGAACCTACGCCGCTTGTAACGTCTGTTTCTTCTACTGATGCAACCTGCAATGCGGTTTGTGATGGAACTGCTACAGTTAGTGCAAGCGGCGGAACACCGGGATATACTTATTCGTGGTCGCCCGGCGGAGGAACGACTCCTTCTGTAAATAATCTTTGTGCCGGCGCATATTCGATCATCACTTCAGATCTCAATGGCTGTACTTCGGTACAATCGGTCACGATCCTGCAACCAACTGCGATCGTACTTTCGGCAAGCAGCGGACCTTTGAGTTGTTTTGGAAATTGCAATGGTGTTGCAAGTGTGAACGCTTCTGGTGGAACTCCGGGTTACACTTACAGCTGGGCACCGGGTGGGCAAACAACTTCTACCGCAACTGCACTCTGTTCCGGAACATACACAGTAACAGTAACTGATATTGCTGGTTGTGTTCAAACCGGGAATACTACAGTCACTCAACCACCACAACTTCTTGCGAATGTTTCTTCAACACCAACTACGTGTGGAAATAATTGTGATGGAACTGCAAGTGCAAATCCTGTGGGAGGAACAACACCGTATTCGTATCTCTGGGCACCGGGCGGACAAACCACTGCAACCATCACCAGTCAGTGTGCCGGAACTTATACTGTAACAGTTCGTGATGCGAATGGTTGCCAGGATATTCAGCAGGTAACAATCGCTAATTCTTCCAACATCACAGTTACCGTTGCAAATGCACCGGCAACTTGCAATGCCTGTGATGGAACAATGTCGGTGACACCAGTTGGTGGAACTGCGCCTTATACTTACAGTTGGTCTGGCGGATTACCTCCGCAACCGAATCAAACAAATCTTTGCGCAGGAATTTATACAGTGACGGTAACGGATGCCAACGGATGTTCATCTTCATTCACACTCACGCTGAATAATTCCGGAGGGCCAACTGGTGAAACGGTTGTTACAACTCCAACTTCCTGCTCTTATTCCTGCGATGGAACAGCGAACGTTACTCCGATCGGCGGAACAATTCCTTATACTTATCTCTGGAATCCCGGTGGGCAAACCGTGAATTCACTTTCGAATATGTGCGGCGGAAATTATTTTCTGCAGGTTACTGATGCAAATGGATGTATTCGTTTCTCTCCGGTCACGATCACTACTCCTCCTGCAATTGTTCCGAATCCATTTGTTGCTAATGCGTCTTGCACCGGAATTTGTGACGGATCAATTTCTCTTGCACCAACAGGGGGAACCGGCGCGTACACTTATCTGTGGTCGCCCGGCGGACAAATTACTTCGAACATCAGCGCGCTTTGTGTTGGAAATTATAGTTGCGTGATCACCGATGCAAATGGTTGTACGGATACTTCGGCTTCTGTGGTCAATCCGTGGAATACATTAACCGCAGCTATTACTTCATCAAATCCGGGTTGCAATACTTCCTGCAATGGAACAGCAACAGTGAACATCACTTCCGGTACAGCGCCATTCACTTTCCAATGGAGCGATCCGATTGCGCAAACAACACAAACAGCAACGGGATTATGTGCGGGAACTTATTCGGTGATCGTCAATGATGCCGGAGGTTGTTCCAATACTTTGACTGTAACACTTGTTGCACCTTCAGCGATCACGATCAATCCTTCTATCACTCCGACTACATGCGGACAATGCAACGGAAGTGTAACGCTCAATGCAAGCGGTGGAACAAGTCCTTATACTTATTTGTGGAGCAATGGAGCGCCAACTTCAACGGTGAATAGTCTTTGCTCCGGAGTTTACAATGTAACGGTGACCGACGCAACAGGATGTTCTGTTACATTCACCATTACAGTTACCAGCAGCGGCGGGCCAACGATTACCAGTTCTTCACTCAACAATGCTTCCTGTAACGGAGTTTGTGACGGATCACTGAGTGTGAATGTGAATGGAGGAATTCCGCCTTACACTTATCTCTGGTTGCCAGGCGGACAAACTACGACGAGTATCAATAATCTCTGCGCGGGCGTGTACATCTTCCAGGCGCGCGATTCTGCAGGTTGTACTGTAACACAAACCTTCGCCATCAACGAACCTTCTGCTATTGTTCTGAACCAGCTGATTGATAATACACTTTGCGGAGTTTGTTCGGGCGCTATCACGCTCACGCCTTCGGGTGGAACAGGCCCGTACACCTACGCGTGGCTGCCCGGTGGACAAACTACCAGCAGCATCAATTTACTCTGTGCAGGAATTTATACCGTTACCGTCACCGATGCGAATGGTTGTGCTCAAACACTACCCATGCCTGTGAGCAACAGCAATAGCGGAATGGTTCTCACGACAACAGCTACTGATGTTTCCTGCAACGGAAGCTGCAATGGCGTAGGCGTTGTTGTAGCTGCCGGCGGAACGGGACCTTATACTTACAACTGGAGTAATGCCAGCGTGAATGATACGGCAAGTGCATTGTGTCCCGGAAATTATATTGTGCAGGCAACGGATGCATCCGGTTGTGTTGCATCCGGATCTGTAACGATCACGCAACCTACACAACTAGCCGGATCGATCCCGTTCGTGCAGGATGAATTATGCGCGGGTGCATGCAATGGAACGATCACTGCAATTCCTTCCGGTGGTACTATGCCTTACACATATACCTGGAGCAATGCCCAGACCACTCAAACTGCGAATAGTCTTTGCGCCGGAACCTACACGGTCACGATCGCCGATGCCAATGGTTGTATTATAACACAAACTGATACGATCATATCGCCGATAGTCATTGTGATGGGAAGCCCGGTTGTTGTTGATGCGAGTTGTACGAATACAGCTGATGGATCTATTACTACCACTGTGAGCGGCGGAACATTGCCTTACCTGTTTGCATGGACCGGCCCGAACGGTTACACAGCGAATACACTGAACATTTCCGGTTTATTGCCCGGCTCCTACACACTCGTGGTCACCGACGCGAATGGTTGCAGTAATGGAGATACGGTTCTTGTGAATGCACTCACTCCCGTAGTGGCAGGTGCAGGCAACGATACTACATTCTGCCAGAACGGAAATATTACGCTCAATGCGACAACTTCTGCCGGTGCAACATATCAATGGTTCCAATTGCCGGGAAATACCAGTGTTGGTAATACACAATCGGTAACAGTGATCCCGCCTTCTGGAACAACCAACTATATGCTCGTTGTTACCAATGGCGCGTGCAGCGATACGGATTTTGTTGCAGTTACTTCCAATCCGGCGCCGAATGCAAATGCAGGACCAGACGTGGAGATCATTACCGGAATGACAACAACACTCGGAGGAAATCCAACCGGCCCTAACGGAACTACATTCATCTGGTCGCCGACAACAGATCTTGGAAATTCTACTTCATCGAATCCTGTTGCTTCTCCGCAAACAACAACAACTTATGTTGTTTATGTTACTGATGCGAACGGATGTATCGGCAGCGATACGGTCGTCGTGACGGTAGTGCCGGAGATCAATTTTCCCAATGGATTTACGCCGAATAACGATGGAATAAACGACGTGTGGGTGATCGATAATATTCAATTGTTCCCGCATTGCCGCGTAGAAGTTTATAACCGCTGGGGTGAATTACTTTTCGGTTCCGACGGATATAATATTCCGTGGGATGGAAAATACAAAGGACAGGATCTTCCTGTCGGAACTTATTATTACATCATCAAACTGAATGATCCGATGTTCCCGCAGGTTTACACAGGGCCAATTACCATCATGCGATGAAAAAATATTTTCTCCATATTGCAATTGCAGGGTTGTGCTTCAGTACAACCTTGATCCGTGCGCAGCAATTGCCGCATTACAGCCAGTACATGCTCAACGATTATGTGATGAACCCGGCGATAGGGGGGAAGAATCCTTATTTCATTGGAATGTCTGCTAACCGTTACCAGTGGGGAGGAATTACTGATGCGCCGAGAACATACATTCTCAGTTGTCATGGCCCGATGAAATACGATCACATGGGAATAGGCGGGCAATTGTTCACTGACATTGTTGGCCCAACACGACGCACCGGATTTTATATGTCGTATGCGTATCACGCGCCGCTTACGGATAAAATAAAATTGTCGTTCGGACTTTCCGCAGGAATACTTCAGTTTATGGTGGACGGACAAAAAATAACTTTACATGATCCTGGCGATCTTATTCTCACCAATTCATTGCAGTCGGTGCTCACTCCCGATTTCGGTGCAGGATTTTATCTGTACAGTGATCATTGGTGGGTGGGCGCATCATGCCTGCAGATCCAACAGAGTAAATTGAAATTCTTCGATTACATGTCGAACACCACAAGTATTTTAACGCGTACTTATTATGGGATGATGGGATATCGGCAGCCGATCGGCGATGATTTTATCATTGAAGCATCGGCGCTCATGAAATATGTTCATCCTGCTCCGTTCCAGTTCGACGTGAGTTTGCGCGGAATTTACAAAGGGAAATTCTGGATTGGCGCTTCGTATAGAAATCTTGATGCGTACGATCTTTTCGCCGGATTTGTGATGCGCGAAAACCTGATGTTCGGTTATGCCTACGATCTTACGTACACTAATCTTGCAAATTATTCAACGGGCACACACGAGCTGGTGATCGGAATAAAATTCAATGAGCACGGTGTGAAAAAAGGAGATGGGTCGACACCGCAATTCAACTGAGTACGAAATACGAAATCCCGAATTAATTCGGGATTTTGTATTTCGTACTCCCCAAAAAAAGACCCGCCTCATTCGAAGCAGGTCGTTTCTCAAATATAAAAAGGGGTGATTACGCCAATTTTACATTTACTGCGTTAAGACCTTTCTTGCCTTCTTTCAGCTCGAAAGTTACCGCGTCATTTTCACGAACCTTGTCAATAAGCCCTGTTGCATGAACAAAAACTTCGTTGTTTGATCCGTTTACTTTGATGAATCCAAAACCTTTGGACTCATTGAAGAATTTTACAATTCCACTTTCCATTGTGATGATGATTTTTTGATGAAATGCAAAGGTAACAGGAATAATCGGCTTTGAAAGAATTTTTTTACGTTCCGGGAATATTGTCAATATATTGCTGGTAATCAGTATACTTGCGTAAAATAATATTGCCATGAAAACCCTATTTGACCAGGCCGTTTATGAAGAAATCACCGGCCGCATTCGGAAAATCTCGGAAAACACGACACGAGGATGGGGCAAAATGGAGCCCGCGCAGATGCTCGCGCATTGCTGTGAAGCCATGGAAATGGCCATCGGCGACAAAAAACTTCCACGTTCGGTGATGGGCCGCATACTGGGACCGATGATCAAAAAAAGTTTTCTCAGAGATACACCTTTCAAACAGAATAATCCAACAGCGAAGCAATTCATCATCACCGATAAACGCGAACTGGAAAAAGAAAAACAACGTTTACTCACTTTGACAAAACGTTTTCATGAAGGCGGAGAAAAAAATGCGACAAAACATCCGCACGGATTTTTCGGACACCTCACGCAGAAACAATGGGGAGAAATGCAGTGGAAACATCTCGATCATCATTTAAGGCAGTTTGGAGTGTAGTTGTACGAATTACGAATCAATACGGATATACCTTCCCGGTCATTTCCCTTCCACCGCCAATTGCTTATCTTCATTGTCATTAATAGCCGCCCTAGCCAGCCATTTACACCGATGAAAAATTTTTTATTTTTCTCCATACTCCTCCCTCCATTCTCCATTCTCACTGCGCAGACTTTTTCCGGATCAACAGGAATTGTTCACGACGTGCAGACGAATACTTTCTCCGCGATCGTAAGCGGACTTTCTCCGGCGAACATCGACACGAATACATTCGGGCTTGAAAGTGTGAGGATCAATCTCACGCACACGTGGGACAGTGATCTCGACATCCGCATCATTGCGCCCGACGGAACACAGGGAATGCTCAGCAGCGGAAACGGTGGCAGCGGAGATGATTATACGAATACAGTTTTCACCGACACCGCTTCAACAAACATCGGCAATGGAAATTCTCCTTTCACAGGATATTTTAAACCGCAAGGACAAATGGGTTTGGTGAACAATAATCAGAATGGGAACGGAACGTGGATCCTGCAAGTGACTGATATGGCCGCGCAGGACAGCGGAATGGTTTTAAGCTGGAGCATCACTTTCGGAAATAATCCGGCCACTTATTTTTCATTGTCATCTTCCAATCTTCCGATCGTCATCATCAACACACTCAATTCACAAAGCATTCCCGATTCGCCGAAAATTCAGGCCGACATGGGAATTATCTATAATGGATTTGGAGTGCGGAATTACATGACAGATCCATGGAATAACTATAATGGAAGAATAGGAATTGAACTCCGTGGATCGAGCTCGCAGATGTTTCCTAAAAAAAGTTACGGACTCGAATTGTGGGACACGATGAACTGGCCGCACAATGCTCCGCTCATCAACATGCCTTCGGAAAACGATTGGGCGCTCATTGCAAATTATTCCGATAAATCTCTGATGAATAATAAACTTTCTTACGATCTCTCGAGGGAAATGGGATGGTGGGCGCCCCGCGCGGAAAATGTGGAAGTTGTACTCAACGGAGAATATCAGGGTGTTTATTTGCTCGTTGAAAAAATAAAACGCGATTCAAATCGTGTAAATATTGCACCAATGACGATCACCAACACGAGTGGCGATGCACTCACCGGTGGCTATATAATTAAAATTGACAAAGGAACCGGAACCGGTGGAGGTGGATGGACATCTCCATTCGCACCTGCATCAGCAACTTCAGGACAAAC
Organism: Bacteroidota bacterium; assembly: GCA_016194975.1. Taxonomy (NCBI): domain Bacteria; kingdom Pseudomonadati; phylum Bacteroidota; species Bacteroidota bacterium. The sequence goes on along the minus strand of JACQAM010000004.1, from coordinate 150,928 downwards.
AATATTTTTCCAGTACGACACGCCTTCTGATGTAACTATAAATATTCCGCAGCAGGCGTACATTCAGGCTTACGTTGACAGTTTTGAAACCGCACTCGCCGGGCCGAATTTTGCAAATCCGAATACGGGTTATGCAAAATACATTGATGTGAATTCTTTCATCGATTATTTTTTCGTGAATGAAATGAGTCACAATGTGGATGGTTATCGGTTGAGTACTTATTTGTTCAAAGACCGATACAGTCGCGGAGGAAAATTAGTGATGGGTCCTGTTTGGGATTATGATATTTCGTGGGGCAATGCTAATTACTGCAATGGAAACAATACTGCAGGATGGGCGTACCAGTTCGGAAATTATTGTTCCGGAGATTACTGGCAGATCCCTTTCTGGTGGGATCGTCTCATGCAGGATCCGGCGTTCCGCGATAAAGTCCGTTGCCGCTGGGAAGAATTAAGTCAGACGATTCTATCTCCAACTTATTTGCATAACTATTGCGATTCGATGGCGCTTTACCTCAATGAAAGTGAACAACGGAATTTTTTCGTGTGGCCTACACTCGGAACTTATGTCTGGCCGAATCCATCTCCGATTCCAACTACTTACCAGGGAGAAGTGGATGAGCTGAAAAATTTCATCACCGGAAGATATACATGGCTCGATGCGAATATGCCGGGAACACTGAATGGTTGTAACGTGGCCGGCGTGAATGAAAACTCATCGGGAAATTCAGATGCTGCGTTTCCGAATCCTTTCACCGGTACAGTAAATCTTTCCATTTACCTGCGCGATCCTGCTCCCGTGCACATGGAATTGTACAATTCATTGGGGCAACTTGTTCAGCCGGAGGTTGTATTACAACACAACGGAGGAACACAGACACTTGTTTTCAAAACGGAAGAGGATCTTCCTGCGGGCATGTACCTGCTGCGCATACGCACCGGAAACCTGGTGTGGACACAGGAATTGTCGAAGGCAGAGTAACCCGCGCCTGTTGCGCCTATTCGAAAATTTGAGATTAGAAATTTCGCTGCGGCTATATCGAACGTAGTAGAGCTACTGCCGCCACTGAATTCTGCCTACTGCTTACTGCCTGCTGCTTTCTGATTGGTTCATCACTTCCGTCTGTTTCCTGATCGACGCTTTGTGCAGCAACTGGCAAAGATCCACGATGAGATCGTGATCGATGCCAAGCGATTCTCCTGCTGCTGTTCGTGTTTTTAAAATTTCCAGCCAGCGATCGATCTGCAGAATGGTCACGCCGTGATCCGCTTTGAATTCACCAATACGTTCCACCACATCCATTCTTCTTGCAAACGCCTGGATGAGTTCCTGGTCAATTTCGTCAATGACTTCGCGCAATGTGCGCAGCATGTGCTCGAATCCCGCGTCGCCTATGTACGCGTCGCGCATCACGAGCGATTCGAGTAATTCATCCAATTGGTCGGGCGTGAGTTGTTGCGCGGCATCACTCAGCGCAGTTGCGGGATCACAATGTGTTTCTATCATGAGCCCGTTCATATCGAGATCGAATGCGCGTTGTGCGACCGATGAAATAAGATCTCTTCTTCCGCTGATGTGACTCGGATCGCAGAGAACAGGCAATTGCGGACAAGCTGCTTTGAGATCGATTGCCAGTTCCCACATCGGTGCATTACGGTATTGCGTTTTCACCGCAGTGTGAAATCCGCGGTGAATAGCGCCGAGTTTTTTTATTCCTGCGCGATTCACACGTTCAAGAGCGCCTTTCCACAATGGAAGATCGGGATTCACCGGATTTTTTACGAGAACAGGAATATCAATTCCCTTCAGCGCATCTGCAATTTCCTGCACAGAAAAAGGATTCACTGTTGTGCGCGCACCAATCCACAACACATCGATGCCATATTTCAAAGCGAGTTCCACATGTTCTGTTGTCGCTACTTCGATGGTGACAGGAAGACGGAATTCTTTTTTTACGCGCTGCAGCCACTTCAATGCTTCTTCTCCCATTCCTTCGAATGAACCGGGACGCGTTCTCGGTTTCCACACGCCCGCGCGGAAGAGGTTTACTTTTCCGAGTGATGAAATGTCTCTTGCAGTTTCCATTACCTGCATTTCACTTTCAGCACCGCACGGGCCTGCAATAATGAGTTTTCTTTTTGCAGAAGGAAACCAGGCAGACAACGGAAGAAGATCAAGTTCGAGCGGAGTGATTGCCATAAAGTAAAGTTAAGAAATGTGCTAATGTGTGAATGAATTTCCAATCACATATTAGCACATTATTGTTTCTGCCGCGATTTGATCTCCTGCATGGCATCGCGGTAAATTCTGCGCAGTACTCTCCGCTCTATTTTATCCGGAAAAGTAATAGTGGTGGTGTGTGGCGTGAAAAATCTGCCTTTCCCGATCGGCTCTTCGCGTAATTTTTCTTCATCGTGTGCAGCAGCCGACACCGGAACTGCATACCCGTAAGCATCTTCTATGATCGCGTTCATATTCACCTCAATTCTATGAATGTAATACCATGTGGTATCGTGTGGGAAAGCACTATCTACCCTGAATTGGGCGTCCACTGTTTCTTCAAAATTGCAGGACGTGATCTCCAAGGTCCATTCTCCATTGGCATCCACGACCTTCACATCATTCCCTTTGCCGGCGAATTGATTTTTCAATTGCGTGATCACCTCAGTTCTTTTATCAGCAGAATCGGAAGGATTGTAATATTTTTCATCAGCGGGAGCGTGAATATTAAATTGCATTATGGAATCATTCACATTAAGCGTGATGTCGTGATCAAGATTTCTTGCGCAGGATGAAAAAAGAAATGTGCTGATAAAAAATACAGAGAGGAGCAGCGGGGAACGCATGAGTGGCAGAGTTGTTTACTTTATAATGCGTTCGTTAGTGAAAAGTTATTTTTTATTCCATTGAATTCATATCCGGTAAAATTACCGCTACAAGTGGAGTTCTTTTATTTGTATTCATTGAGCAGCACATCAATATCCACCATCAACCGATTCACTTCGTTCGGATCGAGTCCATCATACAATCCACGGATGTGCCCGGTTTTATCCACGAGCGCAAAATTCTGTGAATGAACAAAATCTTCTTTTCCACCGTCACCTTTCGTATCGGAAATCAAATACGACCTTCTTGCAAGATCATACAATTCTTTTTTATCGCCCGTCACAAAATGCCATTGTGTTTCATCCGCATTACGTTGTGCCGCATAAGCAGCGAGAACCGGAACGGAATCTCTTTCCGGATTTACCGTATGTGAAATGAACTGAACTTCTTTATTGCCTTTGTATTTCGCATACACGCGCCCCATCTGGTCATTCATATGCGGACATATTCCTTTGCAACTCGTGAAGAAAAAATTCACCACGCAAATGGAATTTTTAAAATCGGCACGAGTAATTATTTTTCCGGATTGATCGGTAAGTGAAAAATCATACACCACGTGGCGGCCGAGTGAGTCGTTATGATTCTGCAGCGATGTTTCAACGGGCCCGAAATAATTAAGCGTGCGCACTTTTCCATGAAAGAAAAAATACCCGGCAATGAGCAGGCCGGCTGCAGTTACAAGAAGAATAAGATTGACGAACTGTTTTTTCATAGCGCAAAGTTACAGCAATTGGTTATGCATAAAAATCTAATTTGCCCGGTCATTCTGTCAATGATAATAGCTGTAAGAATATTTCCGCGACCATTTAGTGTAGTCGTTGATATTTTCAGCCATGAAGCGCGAGGAATAATGATAAACAGAAGGCAAACCATCTTTATTGTATTCCCAGCTTTCTTCGATCAGCGGTTTATCCACCGGGTCAAATTCTTTGTAATTGATCTTATTTGTCAGCCGTCCTAATGAGTCGTAACGGAAAAAATAAATATCCATGGTATCCGTTTCAAACCATTCTTCCTCCATCACGAGCCAGTTTTTCTTATTGTAGAAAAAAAGTATTTCGTGTCGTTGCGAAGAATCGGCGTTCAATTTAACCTGAGAGGAAAGATCGCCATGCGGCGTGTACGTGTAAGTAGTGATCCCGTCATTTTCAATTTTCCGGCTGCGTCTCCCGGCGTTATCATGTTCTACAGTAGCAACAGTTGTGTAATTTCCATCGGTGAGAATGTTCGTGATCTGCACACATTGAGTGTCGTTGTAATCGTAACGTATGATGAAATCAGCGCGGTCTTTCCGGAGATGATCATATTCGGTGAGACACCCGCGATCATTGAAATAATATTTTATCCCGGAACGGTTCGGTCCCCCTGACGAAGAAGAGACCAATCGTCCTTCCCTGTCGAATAGGGAAAAATCGACCGATTCATTTCTCCCGCTCACATTCATTTTTTTCAGCAGCATTTGTTCCGTGAATGGATGCGCATTTGCATTCGCAACTTTCATTTCAAGATCTGCATAATCTGTATCGTGGTGAATGACTGCATTCACAATGGGAGCAGGAATATTATTTGTTCCGTGATCTTTTTTTTATTGCTGCCAATGGCGCAGGAAAGTAACAGGGAAGAAGAGAAAGAGAAGAGAATTATTTTCCGCATGATCTGCATTCTGGCTCTAAAAAAAATCCCCGCATCATTTTCAGAGGCGGGGAAAGTGGAATGAATAAAAAAATCAGGAACGTTTCGGTTTTCCTGTTCCGGATGTTCCCGTGCTGGAACTTCCTGTTCCGGATTTTGTTTCGGGGACAGCAGGAATTGGTTTAGGATCCATTGGTGATCCGGAAACTACTTTTCCCGCTGCGTATTTCACGGTGCCGGAAGTTTTTCCATCCTCACTCATTTGTTTCCAGGAACCGTCGCGCTGGCCGTGAACGAATTTTCCGGTCTCATAAACTTTCCCGCTTTCATAAGTGGTGGTCCACACTCCTTCTTCGAGATTGTGTACGTAGTTGCCTTTCGTTTTCACTTTTCCATTTTCGTAGTATTCCACGTACGCGCCTTCCATGTCATTTTTCATGTACATCACTTCACTCGATTTATTTCCATTCTCATAATAGGTAGTCATTTTTCCTTCGAGCGAACCGCCTTTGTAATTCGATTCTGTATTCAGTTTTCCATCGGTGTAATACCATTTTGCTACACCATCGCGTTTGCCGTCCACAAAATATCCTTCTTCCTGCACTTTATTATTGTTGTTGTAGATCTTGCGGTTGCCGTTCAGTTTCCCATTCTTATAAACCTCTTCCGTTTTCACGCGCCCGCCTGTGAAAAATGTGCGGCGTAATCCGTCGAGTGAATCATCAATGAAATTTTCCTGGCGAAAAATATATCCCGCACGATCGATGCCGAGAGAAACGCCATTCTTTTTTCCGTTGTGATAATTTTCAACGAAAGCAGGCATTGGAGTTCCCACGGGGTAAGCCATCCAGGTTCCTTCGCGCTTGCCGGCCATATAATTTCCTTCCCAGTCGTAAGCGCCCGTCTTTTCGATCCAGAAACCGGATTTCTGCCCGTTCGCATCTGTTTTATTGGTGTCACCGGCAGCAAGGCCCGGATCGAATTTGAAAAAATAATTTCGTGCAGAAATGCTATTCACACCGGTGAATAACAAGGTGGTCACAGCAATAACGCGGCCGATAGAGATCAGATTTTTCATGAGAGTTGTATAACAATGATTGCAAGCGCTCCATTATTAAAAACGGAGCATTTGCAAGGCATTCCCGATGCTCAGTCTGATTCATTTGAATGTCAAAAAGTTTCCTGTTTCGCATTTAGTATCTTATTCGGAATAAACTCTAATGAAAATTTTGCTTTTTAACCTTACCGTTCAAAAACTTTATCCACGTTCTTCGAGTTCAGAATATCATCGGGTGTAACCATGGGGGTGTCAAGCGGAAAATTCCCATTGTATTTTTCATAGAATTTCTTTTTCACTTCCGGTTCGGTGAAATGCAATTCAGAAAATTTCCTGGTATCGCATAACAAAACGCCGAGTGAAGTGTGATAGATCTTGTAAATGAGTTCGGAACTGTACATCGCATCGTCGCCCCACGAAAAGTAAGGATCGTTGGGAATGCCTTTGTAGGTTTTAGCTGCCTCTTTCAGTTTTTTCGTGCGCGTGGCATCAAGATAAATTTTTGCATTTTTTATACGCGCTACAGCCACATGTTTTCCATCACCACGATTCACCCAATCGGAAAGGGGAGTTGCTTTCACCGAATCGCCCACTTCGATCACCATGTAAAGATTGTCGCGCGGGCGCTGGAAGATCATTCCCATGTTATTGTATTTCGACCCGGTAGCGGTCGTGAAAAATTTCCCATTGGCATCCGAGGTCATTTGAAAAATAAGATCGCCTTCCTGTACCGGGGGAAGCGCCGTGAGATGCGTTGTATCGTTCTTCACCGTGTTGTTGGCGGCATTATCCTTCGTCGATTTCTGCAATGCTGCAAATGCAGAATCAATAGTGAAGGTTTGTTGTTTTTCCTTCTGCGGTTCTTCATCGCAGGCAAGGAAAAAATTAATAAGCAGCAGAACTGCAATAATATTTTTCATAGCCATTTTTTTCTTCGGAAATAGATGATGAGTGAAACGGTGATGGCGATCATGATGCCCCACACAATGAAATATCCGGAATGCTGATCGAGTTCGGGCATGTATTTGAAATTCATTCCATACACGCCGGCAATGAATGTCAATGGAACAAAAATAGTGGTGATGATGGTGAGCGTTTTCATTACTTCATTCATGCGGTTGCTCACGCTCGACATGTACAGGTCCATCATTCCCGAAAGAAGATCGCGGTAAGTTTCCACGGTGTCTATCACGCGTATCGTGTGATCGTGCGCATCACGCAGGTAAACGGAAGTGTTCTCGCCCACCAATGGCGACTCGCTGCGTTCGAGATTACCGATAAGTTCACGCATAGGCCACACGGCTTTTCGGATGTAAACCATCTGCCGTTTGAGGTGATGCAGGTGATGAAGCGTTTCGGGATTCGGATTGTCCACTAAAATATCTTCCAGCGTTTCCACTTCATCACCGATTTTTTCCAGCACATTGAAATAAGAATCGATCACCGCATCGAGCAATGAATAGGCGAGATAATCGGCTTTACATTTCCTGATCCTTCCTTTTCCCATTCGCAAACGTTCGCGGATAATATCGAACACATCGCCACCTTCAGCTTCCTGGAAAGAGATCACGGTTTCATCGCTGAGAAGAAGAATGGACAACTGTTCGGCAACGAGCGCATCTTCCGTTTCTTCACGGATCTTCGCATCTTCGAAGATCATTTTCATGATCGTCACAATGTAATTATCGAAGTCTTCGAATTTCGCACGCTGATTCGTATTCGCAATATCTTCAAGCGTGAGCGGGTGAATATTGAACAGCGTTCCTATCTTCTGGATGATTCCCGTATCGTGTACGCCATCTACGTTTATCCATTTCACCAATCCCGATTTCACATGCGAAAGACATTCATCAATGTCAAAAAATTCGCGCTCAAAAAATTCCTGTTCATTGTATTCGATAAGTGTAATGCGCACTTTATCCCTCGTTTCTCTTCCGAGATACACGAGCGTTCCCGGAGGAGCGCCTGATTTGATGGATAAATGCTGCATAGTACGAAATACGAAGATGTACGAAAGTACGAAAAGGATAAATTATAAAATTAAAGTAGCATTTTCTCAGGGAACTTTTAGTACATCTTCCAATTTCGTTCTACTAATTCGATTTGTTTTTTTTCGTTTTGTCGGGAATATTAAAATCAACGATTTCTTTGAGTTCAATTTTTAAAACCTTCGAGATCTGATAAAGCATACAAATGGTGACATTATTTTCTCCTCGTTCTACACGACCGATTTGTTTTCCGGAATTTCCAACTTCGAAACCGAGTTCTTCCTGAGTCATGCCTTTTCTAATGCGAAGCTCCCTGATTTTAATGCCAAGCGCTTTAAGAAACGGTTTATCATGGATATTTTGCACATACAATGATCAATTTGTACAAAAAATCTCGAAAGCCCATATATGGGCTAAATTCTTTTTTATATGTTTGGCAAACGAATTAATCAATGTCCCCCGTTGATTGATTCGGATGATGAAAGAGGAGTACGGTGAGGAATAGTTGCAGTGTAAATGCACACGTACAGTGAAGCTGAAAATTTGCGGACGATTTTTTTCGGTTTACCGGAAAGAGTGGGGGTGAATATTTTTTATGAGAACGAAAATAATTTCCAGGGCAGGAATGCTTTGGAATGAAACTATAGTAATTGTATAACCTCAAAACCAAAACACATGAAAACAAATCTCCCAGCTGTAAAATTATTTTCGAGAACGACAATTCTTATTTTCGAATGTCTGACGTTTACGAATTTGTTTTCGCAACAAAATCAGCTAAAAGTTTTCGAAGACTTCAACACCAGCGTCGGCACGCAGCATTTTTTCCAGAAGAGTGTAACGCGTACCGATGCAAATCATTACGGGTACATGGCAGGCGCAACATACAATACTGCCAATGGAAATTACGATATGCTCGTTGCAAAAGTTTCTCCCGCGGGCGCGCTCGTGTGGGCGCGCTCATTTAACGGCGCAGGAAACGGTGATGACGATGCAGCCGATGTAAGAATTGATGCAAACGGAAATGTGTACATCACCGGATCTGTTTACCAAAACGCCGCCGACAGCAACGATGCGATTATCCGCAAGTACGATTCAAATGGAAATTTACTGTGGTCTCAGATTTACAATGGCGCTTCTTCGCACAACGATGGAACAGTAAATTTGGTTTTGACAACAAATTTCGTTTACGCCGTTGGTTCTACTTATGCGGGCAGCACAAACAATTATGATTTTCTCGCGCTCAAATATTCTACCGCCGGAACTTTTCAGTGGGCAGGAACGTGGAACGATGCGAATTTAAACGACGGCGGAGTGCGCGCAACAGTAAACAATAATTTTCTCACTGTTGCCGGAGCAGCACAAACAACTTCTTTAAAATACAAATATGCAGTGGTGAAATTCAGAGTGTCGGACGGATTAGTGCAGAATTCACATACCAGCGGAGGAAACCAGGCCATTGCATTTGACAAGATCACCGATTTGCAGGAAGATGCAAGCGAAAATATTTATGTAACGGGCGGCGTTATGAATTCAGGACAGGGATTTGATTATAGAACAGAAAAGCTCGACAGCGCGCTCACACAGCAATGGGCTGTTACGTACAACGGCGCGGCAAATCTTGATGACATTGCAAGCGGAATTTATCTCGATTCGCTCAACAATGTAATCGTAACCGGATTTTCAACAACAACATCGCAGGGGAAAAATTATGTCACGATAAAATATGACAACAGCGGAAATCAGCAATGGGTGAGTTCATTTAACGGCGCCGCAAACGGAAATGATTCTGCAACTGCAATTGCCGTGAAAGGAACGGACCGAATTTACGTCACGGGTTATAGTTTCAATGGTACAACAAATGATTATTATACATTGCGTTACGACGGGAACGGAAATTTAGTCTGGCAAATTAATTTCAACAGCATTGTGAATGGAAACGATCAGGCCACCGATATTGCGAATGATGTTCCTGGAGTGATTTGGGTGGTGGGGCAAACTGCAGCCGATTCGGGAAAATTTCAATATACAACCGTGAGATACATTGAGAAAGGAGTAACGCTCGTTCACGACACAATTACAGCCACATCAAGTTCGTTTGTTTTTACGGAAAATAAAGATCAGTTACTAAACACAAACGGAGCTGCAATTCCCCAGGAGAAATTTTACACTATTCACGGAGCGCCGAATGTCTATTTTTCCGATACGGCAATCTCGTATGTTTTCGCTAAATTAGATTCATCGTCCGCGCACCATGATACGCTCGCCCGCGTGGACATGAAATACGAAAATGCGAATGCCAATTTAAAAGTACGATCGATGGAAGTGCGCGATGATTATGAAAATTTTTTTCTCGGGCATATTCCCGAAGGAAGAAGTTATGTGCGCAATTACGATAAGCTGATTGATTTTGAGGTGTGGAATAATGTGGATGTGATGTACGGAAGTAATCTGCGCGGACTGAAAACCTATTTTATTTGCAAACCTGGCGGCGGCGGAAATTCTGCAACTGAAGTTGATTTAAAATTTGAAGGAGCAGATAGCGTACGAATAGATTACGTGGGCGAACTTCACATTTACACACAGCTCGGAGAAATAATTCAACCGCGGCCGGCAGCGTGGCAAATTGATGCGGGCGGAAATTTTGTTGCATTAAACTGGCAACCGTTCTACTCGATGATCGGCGTAAACGAAATAAGCTTTTCAAACTTCGGTTCGTTCAACACGGCGCTGCCATTGGTAATTGCAACGGATTGGGGGCATTTAAGTCCACAGAACATCCAGAATATTGAATGGAGTTCTTATTACGGTGCCGGCGGAAATAATCTGAAAGGAGAATTCCGCGATGTGAAAGTGACGAAAGATGGACATGTTTTAGTTTGCGGATTTTCAAACGCGTTTTTTTTTCCATTATCAACTCCCCATTTTTACGGTCCAAGTTCTCTGGGAGGTTCAGATGGAACAGTGGTGAAGTTTAAAAAGAGTGGTGAAAGAGAATGGGCAACGTTTTATGGAGGAAATATTGATCAATCAGGAAGTAATTACGCTTTTGACGAGGTGACAAGTGTTGATGAAGATTCTGTTGGTAATGTTTTCTTTACTGGTAACACTCAGAGTACTGATTTTCCACTTCATCATTGGGGAAGTGCATATTATGACAGTACAAATACATGCACAGGTGGCGGTTGTGTAAAATCGGATGTGTTCCTTGCTCAATTGGATGCAAGTGGTCAAAATCAGATTTGGTCAACTTATTACGGGGGCAACGGCACGGATTATGGTTTGAAATTGCGTGTTTCAAAATCCAATGGCAATATTTACGTTGTTGGTATTTGCGAATCAGATTTCCCCCTTGATTCTTCCTCTGCATATTGGAATTCACATTATGGAAATGGGTTTATTCTTCGTTTTAATGCTGTTGGCGTAAGGAAATGGGCAACAAAAATCGGTTCCGCGGACTCACCCACTATTTTCTCGGACAACACTGTGGGATTGGTGATTGATAAGAGTGGAGATATTGTAGTAACAGGTGCAGTTGTTGATGCAAATGGGTTTCCCATAAAACATAATTTATGTACAGATTCGAGCAACGTCAGTTTCCCGGGTGGCGTTCTTTCAGCATACGTGACGAAATTTACAGGAGAAACAAATGATTTAGTTTGGAGTACATTTTATGGCGAGCAGATAGAAGATTATTCGTGGAATGTTATAGCAGATTCTTCGCTCAACTATTATATAACAGGCCAAACTTTTGCAGGAAACGTTCTTCATCTCGTAAACCCCGGTGGCGGTGCTTATTTTCAAAATAGTGGCGGTGGAGGTAAAGATGCCTTCATTGCTGAATTTGATAATAATGGTTGCCTGATTTGGTCGACTCTATATGGGGGTTCAGGTAATGAGCAAGGATTTGCTCTTGCCATCGATTCATTACAAAATTTGTATTTAGCCGGAAATACTTCGAGTAACAATCTTCCTTTTGCAAATCCTAATTTGAGCAGCGCATACGTTGATGCAACGTATAACTTTTCCGGTGATGACGGCTTTATAAATTGTTTTCAAAATGGGACACACCAACAGATCTGGACTACATATTTTGGAAGAGATATTATTTTTCCATGGGCGCTTGCAACCAGCAGCGATACCACTTTATATTTTGCAGGCCAGGTAATCGCTAGTGGCCCAGGTGCTATTCCATTGGATAATGGCGGAGGGCCTCCGGTTTGGTATCAGGATACTGTGAATGCCTTCACTGGCTGGATTACCCGCTTTGATATTAATCCAACTATTGTTGGAATTCCCGAATTATCAAGTGCGAATCAGTTGAGTCTAAATATTTTTCCAAATCCATCGCAGAATGTATTCTGGATCGCCGGGAATATTAATACAGCATACCCAATTAGCATTGAAGTTTTTGATCTGCTCGGGCAGGCAATTTATTCTGAAAATATTTCCCCTTGCTCGGTATTGAGACATGAAATCAATCTTGAAAACTGCTCGAACGGTATTTATGTAGTTCATTTAAAAACCGGAGAAAAAATATTTACGCAAAAAATAATTATTCAAAGGTGAAAACAACTCGACAACTGTTCTTGTTTTTTCTGTACACGCCGTGCTGTTTTGCGCAGCATTGGGATTCACTTTATGGTGGAGTCAATAGAAATATTACTTGTCTTTATGCAGATTCTATAAGCAATCGACTTTTCGTTGGAGGAATATTTACGGAAGTAAATCGGGATACCATTTGGGGAATAGCTACATGGAACGGTAATCAATGGGACTCCCTGAAAAGTGGAATCGATAATTCTTCAATCGGAAATATGCCCGGCAGTACCTGGGCTATCGCTCGCTATGGCAACTATATTTATGTGGGAGGAAATTTTTCACTGGCAGGAAACCTGAATACACCAAAAATGGCAAGATGGGATGGATCACAATGGGATTCTATTCCCGGCGGCCCGCCAAATTCAGCAGTGGACGATATTATTATTTATAACAACGAATTATATATTTCTGGTGTATTTAATATGGTTGGAAATACCCCGGCAAATGAAATCGCAAAATGGAATGGCACTTCATGGCAGGATGTCGGAAATAACTATAATTTCAACGGATATGTTTCCGAAATGATTTTTTATAATGGCAACTTATACATCGCTGGTTTTTTTGACGATCCGTTTGGTAACACCTGCCACATTGCAGAGTGGAATGGAAGTAATTGGCAGTTTATGACCAGTGCCTTACAGGGAAGTGTTGCTGATGTTTGGGATATGGAGGTTTACAATAATGAACTATTTGTTTCCGGTCTTTTTTATTCATCCGATGGAAACCCGGCTAATAGTATTATGCGATGGAACGACACAACCTGGAATGCGGTTGGGGGCAGCGTTCAGATTGGGAGTTTAAATCCGTTCCCTGTTGTAAAAAAAATGTGTGTACACAATGGAAAATTATTCTGCGCAGGAAATTTTGAAAAAATAGGAGGAGTCCCTGCAATGGGTTTGGCTTCATGGGACGGAGATAATTGGTGCGGTTTCAATACTTTTTTTAGCAATGCATTGCTGCAATATGACGGCGCCGACCAGATAACTTTTTTTAATGATTCCATGTATGTTTCGGGCCCATTTTTACAAACCGACAGCACCCCTGCAAATTATAATTACATCGCCAAATGGATCGGCGGAAATTATGTAGATACCTGCGGAGTAATTTCAACAGGAATAAATCAATCGGAGAATTCAGAATCAGCGTTTAATATTTTTCCGAACCCGGCAAATGATCTTTTAACTATACAATTGAAAAATCTGCAAGAAAAAAATGTTGATATAAAAATTCTTGATGTGCTGGGCCAAACCGTTATTGAAAAGAAAGAAGATGTTTCTCAAAGCGCAGTATCACCCGGTGAATTGGAAGAAAGGATTAACGTTTCGGGCCTGAGCGCGGGTGTGTACTTCGTGCGCGTGTGTGTCGGCGAGATGGCGTTTACGCAAAAAATAATTATTCAAAGGTGAAAAAAACAGTACTGTTATTTTCTTTTGTTCTATTACAATGTTGTGTTGCAGCACAACACTGGCAGGCACTTTTGGGATGGCCCAACAGGTTTATTGCGTGCCTGTATCCCGATTCGGTTAATGATAAATTATATTTTGGCGGAGACTTTTCGTTCGTAAACGGGGAGCATATTCGTGGCATTGGTTCGTGGAATGGTACGCAATGGGATTCTCTTGGAGCGGGAACGGATGAATTTAATTCGGTCAGCTACCCGAATAATACGCTGGCACTTTGCAGATACAACAATGAAATCCTTGCGGGCGGGGCATTTACAGAAGTTGATACCATCTATTCTCATTTTTTAGCACGATGGAATGGTAGCCAATGGGATTCAATGTGGGGAGGACAACAACCAAATTCCGTTGTTGACGACATTAAGGTTTACAATAACGAGTTATATATCTGTGGCCCTTTCGACAGTATTGGTAATGTTCCTGCGGATTGTATTGCTAAATGGAATGGAGTCGCATGGCAATGTATCGGAAGTAATTACCATTTTTCTGCAAATGCAAGTTTATTATCTAAAATAGATTTTTATCACGGCAATCTATACGCAGCAGGAATGTTTCTTGACCCGCAAGGAAATATTTGTCGTTTTGCAAAATGGGATGGGATTAACTGGTATTTTTTTTCAAATGAAATTCACGGCGGATTCTGTCAAATAGACGACTTGCAGGTTTTCAATAACAAACTTTATGTTGGTGGATTATTTTTTGCTTCAGATGGGAATGCCGGAACTGGTATTATCAGTTGGAACGACACGGCATTTAATGCAGTCGGCGGAAGCGTTCAGATAGGGATTAACAATTCTTTCCCGACGGTAAAAGATATGTGTGTGCATAATGGGAAATTATATTGTGCCGGAAACTTTGAAAAAATAGGCGGGGTGATAGCCGATGGTCTTGCTGTTTGGGATGAAACGCAGTGGTGTACATTTGGATCAACTTTTAACGCAGGAATTGGCAGTGTGGAATTTTATCACGACACAATGTATGTTGGCGGAGGATTTATTCAGTTGGACACTTCGAGCATTTCTAATTTGGCCAAATGGATCGGCGGAAATTATGTAGATACCTGCGGAGTAATTTCAACAGGAATAAATCAATCGGAGAATTCAGAATCAGAGTTTAATATTTTTCCGAACCCGGCAAATGATATATTAACTATACAATTGAAAAATCTGCAAGAAAAAAATATTGACATAAAAATTTATGATGTGCTGGGCCAAACAGTAATTGAAAGAAAAGAAAATAATTTGTCCATCTCTTCTTCCGGAGAATTACAGGAACAGATCAATGTTTCGGGCTTGGGCGCGGGAGTGTACTTAGTGTGTGTGCATGCGGGTGAAAATATTTTTTCGCAGAAAATAGTAATACAACGCTGAAGAGTTTTTCGGTAATCTCCTTAATGACCGCCTTCCATTACTATCACAATTTCTCCCTTCACTGTTTTCGCTGAGAAATGCGCGATCGCTTCATTCACCGTTCCCCGAAAATTTTCTTCAAACATTTTTGTGAGTTCGCGCGAAATACAAACGGCACGATCTGCACCGAAATGTTCTTTGAATTCTTCGAGCGCTTTTACCAGCCGGAAAGGCGATTCGTAAAAAACCATCGTGTGCTTTTCCTCTGCCAACTCTTTCAGTTTTGTTTGCCTTCCTTTTTTCTGGGGAAGAAATCCTACGAACAAAAAAGAATCGCAGGCCAAACCCGATTGCACGAGCGCAGGAACAAATGCAGTCGGGCCGGGAAGGCATTCCACTTTCACGCCTGCGCGCACACATTCGCGCACAAGTAAAAATCCGGGATCGGAAATTCCTGGTGTACCTGCATCGCTCACGAGCGCAATCTTTTCTCCTGCAGCAATTCTTGCCACGATCATTTCCACGGTCTTGTGTTCATTGTGCTGATGATGCGGAAATAATTTTGTTTTGATCTCAAAATGTTTTAAAAGATTTCCTGTAGTGCGCGTGTCTTCGGCCAGAATAAGATCCGCCTCCTTTAAAATACGCAAAGCACGAAGCGTAATGTCTTCGAGATTGCCGATCGGAGTGGGAACTAAGTAGAGCATTTTAGTTTTCAGTTTTCGATTTTCGGTTTTCGATTTTCGGTTTTGCTTAACTGAAAACGGTAAACAGAAAACAATAAACAATCAGAGTTGGTCTTCCCAATCCGTAAAATCTCTCAGCAGTTTAAACAGGTCTTCGAATTTTGACAGTGGCAATGTTTCTCTTCTGTCGCACGTATCATGGTAAGCTTTTATTCCGCCAAGTGTGTAAATGTAAAAGCAGCGAACTTTCATTTCGGTGAAACAATAATGATCGCTGATCATCGCCTTCCCTCTCGGATTTACTTTCGCAAGATAATTGCCATTGGTATTCAGCGCCTGTAATTTTTTGAATTCCGGTTGAAATTCAGTTGCATTCACCACGGTGATTCCTTCGTCGCCGGTTCCGAGAATATCCATGTTCACCAGAAATTTTATTTCTTTAAGCGGGAACAAAGGATGTTGCGTGTAATAATAACTTCCGAGCAAACCCACTTCTTCTCCACTGAATGCCATGAATGCAATGGAGCATTTCGGTTTGTGTTCAGGATTGGAATAATAGCGCGCCAATGAAAGTAACATGGCTATTCCGCTTGCATTATCATTCGCGCCGGGAAAAAAAGTATTCTTTCCCATTTGCCCGAGATGATCATAATGCGCAGTGAATACCATAAACGAATCGGGATTCACACTTCCTTTCACATAGCCGATCACATTCTGTGAAGTATATTTTTTCAGAAATTTTGCTTTCACATTTATCGAGAGAGCAGTAATGTGTTTGTACGAATAAGCGATCTCAAGAACGGGAACCGTGGTTTGTATCATAGACATATCCCACGGAGAAAGTTTCGTACACGTCTCTGTCATTGAATTCTTCTTTTCCGGAATGAGAATGCCCCTCACGTTTACCGGGTGCAACACAAAATCCGTCATGTACCGAAGCATCGCGCGATTGCGAACGCCATTCGTATCCACCATCACAAAACTTTTTTTCAGATCCGATTTTTTAAATGCATCTAATTTTGCATCATCATAAACAATGGCCGAATCGAGCATCGTTACTTTAAATTTTCCTTTCACCGACGGTGACTGGCACTGCACGAGAAATTCTTCTCCCGGAACCGGTTTCTCATTATGCCCGTCGGGAAACGTAACAGAAAGATCGAGCGCACCAGGAAATGTATTGATGGGAAAAGAAAAATTCTGCGTGTAAAGCCCTGCGATGTTGAACGGAATAAGTCCGAACGATTTGTATTGATCCGAAATATATTTTGCAGCAATTTTATCACCGTTGTTCACGTATCCGCGTCCGTGCATGGACGGAGATGCGAGCGTGTCGATCACCTGCTTCGCATACGCGCGATCCTGCGCAGGCAAAGTAACAGTGCAAAGCAACAGCGGCAGGAGAAAAGAGCAGGAAAATTTTCGGGGCGACATTTTCAATTATGCAAAACGACGTTTGACAACAGCGCGGAAGGAAACAACAGCATCACTTCCGTCTTTCCATTTGTACTCGCTGCTGATCGCGGAAAGAAAAGCAGTTACTTCTTCCAATGAAGAACAGGCGTCGATCTGTTTCAATGCTTCTTCATAAGAGGAAATATTTCCACCGAAGAGTTGTGCGATGAACATGAGTTTTTCATTGAAGCCGATGAGTGTTTTTATTTCCGGTAATTTTTTTCCCGTTTTCTTTTCACTGAAGGGGAACATCACTTTCGGAATGAACTGATCGCCGGGAGGCATTATCGGTTGAATAACAGGGATCTCTTTTGGTGTCTGCGGAATTTCTTTTGCAACCGGAACTTCCACGATCATTCTTTCTTCAATAACGGGTTCCAAATGTTCAAGCGCAGAAATTTTTGAAAGCAGTTCACCCACAAGAAGGCGCAACAAATTCAACTGCACATGATCGGCGGTGGCGAGATATTTTTTCTGAAAGGTGATCTTGTCAATGAGAATTCCAATCTCTTTTCGCAATGCGTCTTTGGTCTCCGCCAGATTTCCCATTAGAAGAAGTGCGCTTTTTGGTTAGATTTGCCTCGTGAGCGAAAGCGTATTCAAAAGTACGTTTTTTCTCCATCGTCACCGGAACGCAATTATCCCGATCGGAAATGTTTCTTGAAAACACCATTCACCCGCACAAGAGAAAAGGATGCATCGAAGTCGTCTGCGGTTCCATGTTTTCAGGAAAAACAGAAGAACTCATTCGAAGATTGCGCCGTGCTAAGATCGCAAAACTGAAAGTGGAAATTTTCAAACCGGCTGTCGACAATCGTTATCACGAAGTGAAAGTAGTTTCGCATGATGCGAATGAAATTCATTCCACTCCTGTTTCATCTTCATCAATGATCACCGGTCTCGCTAAAGAAGTGGATGTGGTGGGAATAGATGAAGCGCAGTTTTTCGATATGGAAATTGTGGACGTTTGTTCTTCGCTTGCGAATAATGGCGTTCGCGTTATCGTTGCCGGGCTTGATATGGATTTCATGGGAAAACCGTTCGGCCCTATACCCGCGTTGCTTTCCATTGCAGAATATGTAACGAAAGTGCATGCCATTTGCATGCGGTGCGGAAATCTTGCAAATCATTCGCATCGCATTACCGGCGGAAATGAATTGGTGCAATTGGGAGAAAAAGAAAGTTATGAGCCATTGTGCAGGGATTGTTTCGAAGAGGCGATGGAAAAATAATAGAAATTAAAAAAAGTGTCCTACACCCTCTCCGATATATCCCGCCTCCTCGACGCAAAAAATTCCATCATTAATAGTGATGATACGATCCTTCATTTGCTCATCGACAGCCGCCGCATCGATCACACAGCCAACACACTTTTCTTTGCCATAAAGGGAGAGCATCATAACGCTCACGATTTTATCAGCGACATTTACCAGAAAGGTATTCGCAATTTTGTGGTGGAAGAACTTCCCGCCGATGCGGAAACTGTTTTTTCAGAAGGGAATTTTCTTGTTGTGAAAAATTCGCTGGCGGCTCTTCAGCAACTCGCTGCAGCGCACCGGGGAAAATTTTCCATTCCTGTTATAGGTATCACCGGCAGCAATGGAAAAACAATTGTAAAGGAATGGCTGTGGCAATTGTTGCGCGATGAAAAAAAGATTGTTCGCAGCCCGAAAAGTTACAATTCACAAGTGGGCGTTCCGCTTTCTGTTTGGCAAATGAGCGCTTCCGATGAACTCGCGATCTTCGAAGCAGGAATTTCGAGAGTGGGGGAGATGGAAAAACTTTCCGCTATTCTTCGTCCCACCATCGGGCTTATGACGAATATTGGAACTGCACATGATGAGAATTTTTCAGGGCCTGATCAGAAACTGCTTGAAAAAATAAAATTATTCTCCGGCGCGGGAACCGTTATTTGTTGTAAAGACAACGCAGAAATATTCTCCGCGCTGCAAAATAATTTTCCGGGAACAAAGTTATTCACCTGGTCACGCAAAGTGAAAGCAGATATGCAGATCGGGAAGATCACCAAAGAAGAATCGGCAACGAAGATCCAGGGTGTTTTCGAAAATCGTTTTTCCGATATAGAAATTCCATTTACCGACGATGCTTCCGTGGAGAATGCGATCCACTGCTGGGCAACTTTACTGATGCTCGGAGTTGCGCAGGAAAATATTGCTGCCGGCATGAAGCAGCTTTCTCCCGTTGCCATGCGCCTCGAAATGAAAGAGGGGATCAATAATTGCTCGGTGATCAACGACAGTTACAATTCCGATCTCGGTTCTCTTTCCGTTGCACTTGATTTTTTAAAACAACAGCAGCAATATCCGAAACGCACACTCGTACTCTCCGATATTTTCCAGAGCGGACTCGGAGAAAAAAAACTGTACGGGGAAGTTGCCGCGCTCGTGCGCTCGCGCCATGTGGATCGTTTCATTGGCATTGGAGAAGCATTGCAGCGTAATCGTGATTTTTTTTCAGAAATTGAAAACGAATTTTATTCTTCCACGAACGAATTCATTTCTTCGATCCAGGCTTCTTCTTTTCATAACGAAACCATCCTGCTCAAAGGTGCACGCGCTTTCGGATTCGAAATCATCAGCACTTTATTGCAGCGAAAAGCGCACGAAACGGTGCTCGAGATCGATCTTCATGCACTCGTTCACAACCTGAATTATATCCGTTCTCGTTTGAAAGCGGAAACGAAGATCATGGCCATGGTGAAAGCTTTTTCCTATGGCAGCGGAAGTTTCGAGATCGCAAATGTGCTGCAGTTTCATCACGTCGATCATCTTGCAGTTGCATACGCCGATGAAGGAATTGAATTGAGAAGATCAGGAATTACATTGCCGGTCATGGTGATGAATCCCGAAGAGCAGAGTTTCGGTGATATGATCCGTTATCAGCTCGAACCGGAAATATTTTCTTTCCGCATCCTGCAAATGTTCGACGAAGCAGCGCGCCGTTATCGCTCCCGTAATCCTTCTTCTGCTCCTGTTGCGGTGCATGTGAAATTCGACACGGGCATGCGGCGTCTTGGCTTCGAAGAGAAAGACATGAATGAACTCGTGGTGCGCGTAAAAAATTGCCGCGATCTTGTTGTGCGCAGTCTTTTTTCTCATCTCGCGGCAAGTGATGAATCCGTTCACGACGATTTCACACGCAAACAGATCCGAACATTTTCTTCGATGTGCGATGAATTCAGAAAACATTTTTCTCATCCCATTGATCGCCACATTCTCAATTCATCCGGCATCCTGCGTTTTCCCGATTCGCAATTTGAAATGGTGCGGCTCGGAATTGCATTGTATGGAATTGCAGATGGAGAAGAAGAACAGAAACATCTTCACCCGGTGAGTACACTCAAAACAAGGATCTCGCAGATAAAAAATGTGAATGCAGGAGAAAGTATCGGTTACAGCCGTAAAGGAAAAGCGGAAACTGCAATGCGCATTGCCACTGTTCCCATCGGTTATGCCGACGGACTCAGCCGCGTACTCGGAAATGGAAAAGGAAAAATGATCGTGAACGGAAAACCCGCCGCGATCATCGGTAACGTGTGCATGGATATGTGCATGCTCGACATCACCGCGATAAATTGTGCAGAAGGAGACGAAGTGATCGTGTTCGGAGAAGGGCACCCGATCGCATCAATGGCAATGGAAATGGGAACTATTCCGTATGAAGTGCTCACGAATGTTTCGGGAAGAGTGAAGCGTGTTTATTTCCAGGAATAATATGGGATTTTTCATTGTTGATTTTTAAAATCCAAAATGTAAAATCAAAAATCCTTCATCTCTTTTTCTAATTTCAGGATCAGCCGCGATTTTTTTTCACGCGCTTCATCAATGATCTTCGCCGATCTTTTTTTCTGATCATTTTCCATCTCATCAAAAATTTTCGCCAGTTCTTTTTCGCCTGCCAGCGCTACCGACGATTTGAGACGATGTGCCGCGGCCTTTGCAGCGCCCTGGTCATTTTTATCAATGGCATTTTCCAGCCGCGAAAATTCTTCGGGAATGGAACGCAGCATCAGCCCGATCATTTCCTGCTCGAATTTTTTATCTCCTCCTGCGAGTGAACGCAGCGGATTCTCTTCGTCGATCTCTGCTGCAGTTGCCGGCGGATTTTTTTTCAATGCAGAAACGATGCGGAAATAAAAATCCTGTGCACGATAGGGTTTCGAGAGATAATCATTCATCCCGAGTTGAAGGCAGCGTTCTCTTTCTCCGGCAGAAGAATGCGCCGTCACTGCCACGATCGGAATTTCAAGATGCAGTTCCTGGCGGATGATGCGCGTAGCTTCGTAACCATCCATCTCCGGCATTTGCAGATCCATCAGTATCACGTCGAATGCATTCGGGCTGCTGCGGAGAATTCCTGTTGCAGCAATTCCATTCGAAGCGATCTCGCACGTGAATCCGAAATCCGCAATGAGCCGCGATGCAAGTTGCTGATTCAATTGTTGATCTTCAACAATGAGAATATTTATTTTCCCCGGAGAATCGCCGGGTGAAAGCGCCTGCTCCACTTTCTGCACCACATCCTGTCCCACTTTTCTGAAACTGAGGAATACGCGGAAAATACTTCCCTTGCTATTCTCACTTTTCACTTCCACGGTTCCGCCTTGCAATTGCACGAGATCGCGAACAATGCTCAATCCTAATCCTGTTCCGCCGTACTTGCGCGTCGACTCCGTACTCGATTGCACGAACGGCTCAAAAATATCTTTCAGTTTTTTTTCAGGGATACCGATCCCGGTATCTACAACGAGCAATTCCAGATTTACACTTTCATCATCTTCGCGAATGAGATGTGCGGAGAAACGAACGAAACCTTTTTCCGTGAATTTTATGGCGTTGCCCACGAGGTTGATCAGAATTTGCGAGAGGCGATGATCGTCGCCCATGATGTAGAGCGGAATTCCTGTTTCACATTTCCATTCGAATTCGATCCCGGTTTGCGCGGCTGACTGTGAAAGTAAAAGATGCGTTTCCTCCATTACTTTGCGGATGCTGAACGGGTGACTTTCAAATTCTATTTTTCCTGCTTCTATCTTCGCAAGATCGAGTACATCGTTGATCATCGTCGTGAGATTTGTTCCAGCGAGATGCACCGCGCCGATATATTCTTCCTGTTCTTTCGAAAGTTTTGTTTTGATTAATAATTCAGTGAAGCCGACAATCGCATTCATCGGTGTGCGCAGTTCGTGGCTGATGTTCGCAACAAAACGATCTTTCATCTGCAAAGCTTCTTCCGCTGCTTTTTTTGCTTTGCGCAATTCTTTTTCGAGATCCATCCTGCTGGTGAAATCCACATTGCTGCTCAGCACGCAGGGATCTCCCTTTGGCCCTTTTATGATCACGTTATTGTACAGCCATACTTTTGTTCCGCCCCGTTTCATTTTTGCACGGATCAGGCCGCTTGCAGTTCCGCCGGTTTTCATTCCGCTCATGTAATTTGCAAAACCATCAGCGTCGTCTGAGAAAAAAAACTGCCGGATATTTCTGCCGATCACTTCTTCAGGTTCATATTCGAGCGAGTGTGTACCGCTCTGGTTGATGCTCATGATCACGCCATCAAGGTCATGCATGATGATCATGTGCTGCGAATTTTCAAAAAGCGAGCGGTATTGTTTTTCCGCCAGGTGCATTTCTTCTTCAATGCGTTTTCTTTCGGTAATGTCCTGCAGCGTTCCGACGAGTTTTTCTGCGCGCGATCTTTCATGACGGTAGATCTTCGCTGTGAGATAAACGTGTTTTAATTTTCCTTCTGCATAACCACGGAAACCTGTTTCGAACTGGGTCCGCATTTTCAAACCGTTCTCAATGGCGAGTTTTACTTTTTCCAAATCATCGGGATGAACTTGTCCATAAACTTCATCGATCGTGATCCTGTTGCCGGAATTCATTCGCCCTGTAATGCCGAGAATTCTTGCCATCTCATCGCTCACTGTAATGAAATCATTTCCATCTTCCCATTCCCAGCTTCCGATCTTCGCTTGTTCCTGGGCGGCTTTTAGTTGTTCCTTGCTGCGAATAAGTTGTTCCTCCGTATTTTTTATTCCGCTGATGTCTTCCTGTATGGCAATGAAACGTTCGGTATTTCCGTTCTCATCGGTTAACGGGGCGACATGCATCTGCACCCATATCGGTTTTCCGTTCCGGTCGTACTCGAGAATAGTTTCATGAAAAGGGGCCAGTTCTTTTTTTCTTTTTTCAATTTTAGCAAGTGTTATTCCACTTGTTCCCGCTCCGTGAAGAAGCGTTATTTTTTTTCCGGAAACTTCTGCCGCGCTATAGCCGAACATTTCTGTGAAGCGATCATTCACCCATTCCATTTCACCTTTGCTATTACAGATGATGACAGCTGCATTGGCACGGCTCGCAACAAGAGAAAGAAGATGTTCATGTGAGAGTCGCGCTTCCAGTTCGTTCTTTGTTTCAATGAGCGAAAGATTTTCACGGGACACTTTTTCACTTTGCGACTGGATATGTTGCTGGAATCTTCTTGTGGAATACGACAAACCGAAAACCATGCAGGCGGCGAAAAAATTCCGGAGAACATAAACCGAAGGAGTGATGAGCGGATCTTTCGTGATGAGAATGCAAACGCTTTGCAAAACAAATCCGAGAAAAAGATAGAGCGCCAGTTCGGGCATTTTGCGGAAATACAAACTGCAGACGATGTAAACACCGAGAAGTGTGAGCGCGTTTTCAAAATCAAAATGATGAACCACGTTGAACCACGCAGAAAAACTGATCATACCTCCAATGGAGATGCATGCGAACATGCGCACGATCCATTGCGCGGGCCGTTGCGTGTAGGTGTAGGCGAGTGCGACAGCGGAAAAAAAACCAACGGAAATTCTCAGGAAAGGATCCGCGGAAAAATGATCATACACTCCGAGTACCCATCCGTCGAGAAGCATTCCACCCGAGATCGCGAGAAAAAGGATACGCTCGGAAAAAAAATGACGATTGAATATTTTTCGGAATAAGGAATCCATGAGTTATGCGTGTTACTAAAGTTACGGAGGGAAACTCCAAGTGCCAAATGAAAAAAACAAATTCCCAATGAAAAATCCCCAATTCAAAACTCCAGATCCCAATCAAAGTTATTTGTTCATTTGGGATTTGATTTTTAGAATTTGTTATTTCTGTTTTAAATCAAAGGGTGCCCTTTCGGACACCCTTCTTAGCGGGAATACAACACAGCATAACCCCTACACTTTTGTTTGCATCCCCGTTTGCGATCCGGTATCGTTTTCGTTTTCCACCAGAATGCGGTACATCTCGGCGACTTTCATATCGCTGTATCGCTTAAAATCGAAATCAAAGTAAACAGGATGTTTTTCCCTGATGAGCATGATCTGCAAATCGCGTTTCTGCGCTGCCAGCACATTTTTATATTCCGATTCCATCATCACTTCTGCTTAACGGGGTTCAACCTTTTTACCGGACAAAAATGCGGTAAAAGAATAATTTCCTGTAAGAATTACGACACTTTACCTACTGCGTCCGACGAAATGCACTGTGAGGGGGATGAAATGTTAAGGGTTCGAAGTTCAACGTTCCAATGAGAAGGTGAAGTAAATTATTAAACGCATCGCAAGAAGAAAAATTCCGGTAGTGGGTTAGTTTGTTGTTTCCCTATTCAACTTCGCGCCGCAGCCTGCCCTGAAGAATTGAAGTGCGGTTCCTATGCCATTCTTTTATTTAACTGCAAAGACGCTAAGGCGCTAAGAATTTTTCAAACTGAGCCACTACCAGAATTCTAAGATAGCCTGGAAAAAAATTCTCAGAGCAGTTTCAGCCGTTTGAAAAGATCATCTTTGTGAGAGCGGCTAACCGGTAAAACTTTTCCTTCAATGATCACAGAATTTTCTTCGATCTCGGAGATACGATCGATGCGCGCAATGTAGGAACGGTGAATGCGTACAAATTCTTTTGGCGGAAGTTTTGCTTCTATGGATTTCATAGTAGCAAGCAGTGTATGCCTTCCATCCTTCGCATGAATATTCACATAATCGGCAAGCGCTTCAATGTAAAGAATATCTTTTGCTTCGATGCGGATGAAACGGCTTCCTTCTTTTTTCACGAACAACGCGCCCGATTCTTCGGGACTCACATGCATGTTCGTATGAATGACATGCGCTTTGTTCGCTGCTTTCAGAAACCGCGCATAGTCGATGGGCTTGAGCAGAAAATCCGTCACTTCATAATCAAATGCTTCTGCTGCATATTCTTTTTTCCCTGTGATGAGAATGATCTGCGGGATCTCATGGAACGTGCGCAGAAAATCGATGCCGGTCATCTCGGGCATTTCCACATCCAGAAAAATAAGATCAATTTTTTTTTCTCGGATGATCTTCAACGCCTCAGGTACGGAAGCACATGTGCCCGCAAGCGTGAGAAAGTCGGTGCGCTCCACGCAATGCTTTACAGCAAGCCGTGCGATCTCGTCATCATCTATAATAATGCAATTCATGGGTTATACTACAGCAATATAGGGAGGTCGTGGTAGATGGGCAAATTATTTTAGAAGGCAGTTGTCATCGGCCCGTCCGACCGGGTCATCCGGGCGGGCAGTTTTATAACGACAGCCGTCCGTTCGACCGAAGCGGGCCGTCGAAAATAATCGGTGAAGTAATCGGTGCTTAATCCGTGCAAATCCTTTCCTGCGGCAGGCGGGTGTGACAAAATTTCTGTGCTGTGTTCTGATTTCTATTTGGGGAAATGTTGATGTGAATTTGACGAACTGAAGAAACAACACCAGCCCCGATGGAAGCGCTTTGCCCCGCCTGTTCCCGATTGCAATCGGGATTCGGCTGGCAGGCGGCGCAATAGCGACAGCGGGAGGAAAGGAAAATAGAAGTGTTGCAGTTGCGCTCCTGAAAAAAACAAGCAAAGTCCACAGTAGAATTCTCAATCAAGATTTTGAAGAGACGTAACGATACAATTGAAAACTGTTTTTATCGAGCAGCGTATTTATTTCTTTCACCATTTCTTCTTTGCGGATGTCTTTCATTTTTTTCTGCTGGATGAGACGGAGCGCTTTGTCGGCGAACAAAAATGCTTTACGGGAATTATTTTTTCCGGAAGATAAATGTGCCGCTATAGCAGCGAGTAATTCTTCTGCGCCTTCATTTTTAGTTGCAACGGTTTTCACGAGACGCGGCGCCCAGTCGGAATTATTTTTTTTGTGAAGATGCTGATGAATATTTTTTTCAAATGTATTCGCGCCCGGACGATCGGATTTGTTGATCACAAAAATATCGGCAATCTCCATGATGCCCGATTTCAATGCCTGCACATCATCACCCGATTCAGGAACGAGAACGAGTACGGTAGTATCGGCAAGTCCTGCAATTTCCACTTCACTTTGCCCGACACCGACCGTTTCTATAATGACAAGATCAAATCCTGCAGAGCGGATGATGTCGCTCACTTCAATTGCTTTTGCAGAAAGTCCGCCGAGCGATCCGCGCGTGGCGAGTGAACGGATAAAAACATCGGGATTGTTGAAATGTTCCGACATGCGCAAACGATCGCCGAGCACAGAACCGAAACTGAAAGGAGAAGTAGGATCGACTGCGATGACTGCAATTTTTTTTCTCTGCGCGGTCAAATTTGAAAGCAACATATTGATGAGCGTACTTTTTCCAGCGCCCGGAGGGCCGGTGATGCCGATGACGGGAGCCAGTTTTTCCATCTCAAGCGAAGCCAGCAATTCTTCCGCACCGGGCATTTCATTTTCCACGAGCGTGATGGCGCGTGCGAGGGATTTGCGGTCGCCGGAGCGGAGTTGGTTTAGAATTTCCAGAGACATTTTTTCAAAGGTAGTTAGTTTGTGCGTTTCCTGTGATTTGCCTGCGATGACCCGCGCACAAATGGCATCATAACAATTCCAAAAAATGAATTTTAAACAGCCTCTAAAAGCGATAAACTGAAAAACCGTAAACCCTCCAACTGATTACCTTTGTTTGAGAATGTCTTCTCCAATAAAACTTTCCGTCGTTATCATCACGTTCAACGAAGAAAAAAACATCGGCCGTTGCCTGGATGCGGTGAAGCCGATTGCCGATGAGATCGTGGTGCTTGATTCTTTTTCTACGGATGCGACGGAGAAGATCTGCAGGGAAAAAGGCGCGAAATTTTTCCAGCACAAATTCGACGGACATATTGAACAGAAGAATCGCGCGATCACGCACGCGACATACCCGCACGTGCTCTCGCTCGACGCGGATGAGGCACCCGATGAAAAACTGCAAACGGAAATTTTGAAAATAAAAAACGATTGGACGCACGACGGATATGAAATGAACCGGCTCACCAATTATTGCGGCAAGTGGATCAAACATTGTGGCTGGTACCCGGACAGGAAATTACGTTTGTGGGATTCGCGCAAGGGAAAGTGGGGCGGCATCAATCCGCATGATGAATATAAAATGACGGAGAAGAATGCGAAGGTGAAACATATTGACGGAAATATTCTGCATTACAGTTTTTATTCCATTTCCGATCATTACAAGCAGGTGGAATATTTTACAACTATTTCTGCGAAGGCGATGTTTGCTGAAAAAAAAACAGGATCGGTAATGAACCTGATTTTTTCGCCGCCGGCAAAATTTCTGAAATGTTATTTTCTGCAATTGGGGTTTCTCGATGGCTACTACGGTTTTGTCATTTCGAAAATTTCGGCGAAGGCAACGTTCATGAAATATAAAAAGCTGAAGCAGTTGGGGCGCGGGTAATCCCAACTTGCGATGGCGAACGTCAGCAACCGGGGTCGATGAGTTTTCTGAATTCTACGAGATATTTTTTTGTTACCGCTTCAATGGAATTATTCTCCTTCACTTTTTTATTTGCTTTCATCGTGAGTTCGTTCCGCAACTTTTCATCATTCAGCAAACGATCGATATTCTCCGCAAGCGCAACGGGATCTTTTATTTTGCAAACGAGTCCCGCATCGCCGATGATTTCTTTGAGTCCGCCTGCTTCGGTGGAGGCGACGGGAACGTTATAGAGAAAAGCATCGAGCACGCTGCTGCCAAGACCTTCTTCTTCCGAGCTCATTGCAAAAACATCGAATACTGAAAAAAAATCTTCCACATTTTCCACAAAGCCCATCAGTTTATAGCGATCGGAAATTTTCAATTCAGAAATTTTATTTTCAAGAACATTTTTCAAAACACCATCGCCGAAATGAAGGAACACAAAATCAGTTCTTTTTTTCGAAAGCTCCGCGATCGTCGCTGCCATGTTGAGCGGATCTTTGTGCTGCACGATAGCAGAAGTAGTGGCGATGATCTTTTTCCCGGAGAAATTATTTTCAGCAATGAATTTTTTTGCCCGCTCTGCGTTCAGTTTTTTTTCTTCAGCGATTTCGGTAATGAGTCCGACGTTTTTCACGCCGATCTTTTCAAGAATATTTTTTATGACTGTAGAAATAGCAATGATTTTATCCGTGCGGCGGTATTTTCTTTTCGTGAAAAATCCGGAAGGAACAAAATCCACGCGGCGCGTGTACACCACGGGGCGCTTGTGAAACGGGCGCGCGAGTAAAGCATGAAACTGGTTGCGCGCTGTCTGCACATGAATGATATCGAACGAAGAACCTTTTTTTGCAAGGAATAAAAAAGTCTGCCATGCAGAATGAATTCGATGAACAGGAATTTCCAGCGAAGAAATTTTTTCACTCAGCGGGCAATTTTCCCTGCAGAGCAATTCCACTTCTTCACCGGCATCACGGAAACCTTTGCAGTTGTACCAGGTCTGGCGTTCTCCTCCTCTCCACGTTTTTTCTGTATTGACCTCGAGTATGCGCATGGAACAGGATCAGTTTTCAGTTTTTATTTCATCCATGATCTTCATCTCGGTGTTGAGCGCGCTTTTTCTCGGCATTGCATAGAGGAGGAGTGCATTGAAGAAGGCGAAAAAATTCACACCCTGTTCGGTTTCGAGTGTATCGTCGTCGAACATGGAAAGAAAGAAGACGAGAAAAAATGCGAGATACAGATAACTTCTCCAGCGTTTCATAGACCACGGCGCATAGAAAAGCATGAAGAGAAAAAAAATAATTCCGGGAATTCCGAGTGTAACGCCGATAGCGAGAAACTGATCGTGCGAATGCAACCACTGCCATTCTTTTCCGAGTTTGGTTCCTTCTTCAGAATATTTTTTTCCGAAAGCTTTTTCCTGCGAACCGGTTCCCGTCCCGGCGAAGGGATGATCTTTGATGCACGACCACGCAGTTTGCGCAAGTTCGAGCCGCATCGTAAATGAATTTCCACTTGGATTCGCACCATTCATGTAATGATAATATTCCCAGAACACCTGGTAAATTCTTTTTTCGAGCGGTGAACGTTCTTTGTCTTTCGCATTCGTCACCCCATTTTCTATTTCATGAATTTCATTTTCAGAAAGTGTTGCAAG
The DNA here is from genome assembly GCA_016194975.1 of Bacteroidota bacterium. NCBI lineage: Bacteria > Pseudomonadati > Bacteroidota > Bacteroidota bacterium. Next base: position 121,381 of record JACQAM010000004.1, on the reverse strand, counting down.
TGCATCGGCATCTTTCCGCAAACCTTTTGATGCGAGATAACGCAATAGCGTAATGGAAACAGAATTCCCGTTTTTATCTGTTCCGCCGTTGAGAACAATTTTACTTTTGCGGTTCCATGCCGAATCAAGTTCGCCCCAACAGACGTACATCATCACCTGGTTCCCGTTCTCGATCATCGGGTAATTGATCTTGTTCGTGTACGGATTTCCGTGTGCAGTGAGCGAATCCACTTTTTTTACGTCAACAGGAACTACAGCAAAAAGATCGTTGTATGCTTTTCGCAGAATCCATATTCCGGAAATTGAAGCGCCGAGATAAATGAGCAATAAAACGAAGGCGAGTTTTTTTCTGCGATAAATAAAAGCCATGGACAAAAGCAATATTGCGCCGCCAAGAGCGAGGATCACCATCCCGGTGAGCGATTGCATTCGCTGGAGAAACCACATAAACCAGAGCATGAAAAGGAGACAGCCGGAACGAATGAAAATATTTTTCATGCGCACGGTCCATCGCACGAGAAGAAAAATACTGAACACCACCATCAGCGCGAGACGCATGAGTGGAACGAAGAGCGAGCAATCGCGCAGATCATTCACCGGGTTTGTCGGGTGAACGTAACCATAAGCGACAAGAATGGTGATGAGTGAGCTGGTGAAGACAGAAAGAATGAAAACAAAAATAAGCGGCTCGAAGAATTTTTTTTCCAGCGGATCAGAAGTTCCGATAACAAGAGGAATGATGAGCAATGGCAATTTGATCTTCACATCGTGCCACGCATTTGCTTTATCTGCCGCCCACGCAACGGCTATTAAATGAAGAATAAAAAGCAGGATGAGTACGAGGATGGATTTTCTTGCGCGGAGCAATCTCCATTTAGTCGGAAAATTTCCTTCCGCCACCCAGTTGATGCCAATGAGGAATAGAGAACCGCCGATAAAAAATTTTCCAAGCGACATGGCCGCAGCCATGAGAAACAGGCCGAAGATGTAGATCCAGCGATGGTACTTTTCCCCGAAGAGCAAAATGAGGTGTAATAGTGAGCGACGAAATTACGAAAGATAAAGCGTGAAGAGCTTTTAAAAATCAGTTGTCATTCTCGAGGTCGGCGCGCTGTTTCGGTTTTTCTTTTTTGACAACCGTAGTCAGTATTCCTTCATATTTTTTCTTATCGGCAAGAATGGATTTTGCTTCATTCAGATCCGTATCATCCTTGAGTGTTGCAGCTACGCGTCCGCCTTCGTGGTAGTAGCGGGAAGCGATCTCCGATTCGAGCAGGAGTTTTATTTCATTTTTGTTTTCCGTGAAATCATCTTCTTTGCCGGCATCTATTTTTTTCTGCAACGCATCGTATTCTACGGTCACATTCGCGAACGAATTATTTTTCTGAGCATGCCTTTTGAAATCGGCGAGATCTTTTTCTTCTTTCGTCACGTAAGTATAATCCTGCGTTTTCACCCACGTTACAAATGCATCGTACTGCGCATCGGTGAGATGAAAAATTTCCGCTTTGTCGATGGAAGGATTTTTAACTGCGAATTGTGTGGCGTAATTGAAAATGAGCGAACGGCTCATCAGCGTATCAGCAAGCACACTGTGTTTTCTTGCTGCTACTTCATCATCCGGAATTATTCCGAGTCCGTCCCAAACCATTCTGCCATTTTTTGTTTTGAAAGGAGTGATGAGCGAGTCGGGAAAACGGATGAGTGTTCCGTCTGCTCTTCTGCTGGAGTAATCGATGGACTGCACACATCTTCCGCTCGGGATATAATATTTTGCAACGGTCACTTTGAAGATCGCGCCGTAAGGAAGCGGAACTGTTTTCTGCACGAGTCCCTTTCCGAATGAACGTTGCCCGACGATCACTGCACGATCAAGATCCTGTAATGAACCGGCAACAATTTCGGAAGCAGAAGCGCTCCACGCATTCACCATCACCACCAATGGAATTTTTGTATCCACCGGATCGAATTGCGTCTGGAAATCCTGGTCCCATTCTTTCACACGCCCGCGCATGCTCACGATGAGTTGTTTCTTATCGACAAAAAGATTTACGATGTTTACTGCTTCAATGAGAAGTCCGCCCGGATTTTCGCGCAGGTCGAGAACGATGGAAGTTGCGCCTTGTTGTTTCAGATCAAGCAATGCCTGCTGAACTTCGAGCGCAGAATTTTCGAGAAATTGTTCGAGGTGAATGTAACCGACTTTATTATCGAGCATTCCGTAATACGTCACATTTTTTTTCTTGATCTCTTCGCGCGCCAGTGTGATCTCTTCGGTTTTCCCGTCGGCTGCATGTTGAATTTTTAGTTTCACGGTTGTTTTCGGAATTCCTTTTAAAAGTTTTCCAACCTGGTCATACGTTTTTCCCTTACAGGGACTTCCATTTACCTCCAGTAAAATATCTCCTGCTTTTATTCCGGCTTTGTCTGCGGGAAATCCTTCGAACGGATCAGAAATAAAAAATTGTCCATTTATAATTCTCACCGATGCTCCGATGCCGCCATATTCTCCTGAAGTTTCATATTTGTATTGTTCCACCATTTCTTCGGGATAATAAACGGTGTAAGGATCGAGTGAAGCAAGCATGGCATCAATTCCGGTTTTCATCAATCGACCGGGTTGCGGTTCGTCCACGTAAAGTTTATTCAGCTGCTGGTAAACGGAACTGAAAATCTCCATGTTCTTCGAAATTTCGAACAGGTGATCGTCTTCTTTGTCGAATGAAAAACCGATCATTGCCCCGGTGAGAAGAGCAAGCGGCAAAGCAAATGATTTCAGTTTTCGAAGAATGAATTTCATGCGATAAAAATTTTTTTTAAAATATTTTTCACGGAACAGGATCATGCCCGTGTCCGCCCCAGGGATGACAGCGCCCGATCCTTTTCAGTGTGAGCCATCCTCCTTTGAATGCGCCATGTTTGCGGATGGCTTCAATTCCGTAAGTGGAGCAGGTGGGTGTGTAACGGCAAGAGGAAGAAAAAAGAGGGGAGATAGCACCTTTATAAAAACGGATAAGCCCTATGAAGAGATAACCGATGGAGCGTGAAATGAGATCAGGTTTTTTTTGCGTGAGATCCGGCTGCATCAATTTGTTTTATCAGTCTTTGTAAAGTTAGGATAATTTTAGCGTCGGTTTCGGCGAATTCCATTGGAGAATGCGCGGTAAAAATGAAAAGTATGTTAAGCTTTTTTCCGCGTTCGGAAAGTGAAGAATAAAACGCAGATTTATTTTTGCGATAAGTTTCCCGCAGGATCCTTTTGATATGATTGCGGTCTACGGCGCGCTTGAAATTTTTTTTCGGAACGGCGAATGCTACCTGTGCCGGTTTAGGAAGATCTTCATCGGTTTCCATCCAGATCACGCGGAAAGGAAAAATGAAAAATGAATTTCCTTTTGACAGGAGCATAGAAAATTTTTTCCTGCCCGAGATTCGTTCTGTTTTGTGAAAGGTCTGTGTCATGAAATAAAAAGATCCGCTTTTCAAATGGAGCGGACCGGGTGTTGATGAATTTCCGTTCGGTTATTTTCTGTTTGCTTTGCGGATATATTCTTCGAGCGCCATGGTCATAGAAGGAGTACCGGGCTTGGGTGCATGAATATCGACGCGAAGACTCGCTTCTTCAATGGCTTTTGCAGTCGTAGGGCCGAAAGCGGCGAGACGTGTTTTGTTCTGTTTGAACTTCGGAAAATTCTTGAAGAGCGAAGTGATGCCCGACGGGCTGAAGAAAACAAGAACATCATAGAACACATCGGCCAGGTCGCTCAGGTCGCTGCATACCGTGCGATAAAGAACTGCTTTCGTGTAATTGATCTTGTATTTTTCGAGAATTTCCGGGATGTCTTCCTTGTGCACGTCTGTGCATGGATAAAGAAATTTTTCCTCCTTGTGTTTGCGGATGATCTCGATCAGGTCATTGAAAGTGGCTTTGCCATGAAAAATTTTCCGCTTGCGGTACTGTACATATTTCTGAAGATAATAAGCAGTGGATTCTGAAATGCAGAAATACTTCATCGTATCGGGAACTGTGAAACGAACTTCCTGGCAAATGCGGAAAAAATGATCGACCGCATTGCGGCTGGTGAGGATCACGGCTGTGTAATCATTGATATTCACCCGCTGCTGGCGGAATTCCTGGGCAGGAACGCCTTCCACATGAATGAACTCGCGGAAATCTATCTTGAGACTGTACTTCTTAGCCAGGTCCGCATATGGATTTTTATCCGTTTCGGGCCGGGGCTGCGTAACGAGGATGCTCTTTACGCGGAGATCTGTATTTTTCGTTGCGGCCAATCTGTTTTTCGTTAGGGGTGAAACGGGTGAAATTTGACAACGAATACCTTTATTAGTACGACAAAAGGCAATAATTCAAGGGTGCAAAGGTATAGAATTAAATACAGAAAGGAAACTGATGAGTTGGCTATTCCTATCAATATCAGCCGTAAAAATCTATAGATCAAAACGCTGATAATTGCTGTTATTCCGCACCAAACGAGCCATTCCTGGGGTATTTGCCGGGCATAAGCGATAAGCAGCACTAATGGGAACAGTACAAGGCCGATCACTTCATTGAACAGAAGGACATTTGCCTCATATTCTTTCGCCGCCTCTTTCAGATCGAAAATTTTTCCGAATAAACGGATGAAATAAATTTTCACCACGTAAGCACTTGTCAAAGCAAGGATGATCCAGCCAATACTTTTTATTCCATCAGCATTTATTCCCGCCAATCCTGCGCTTTTCCAGGCGAAGAGTCCCATCACCAATAAATAATTCAGCAGCAGCAAAAGTGTTACGCGCGAGCCGAAAGAAACTTCATCACGATAAACAACCATCACCGATGAAGGACGGATAAATCCGCTGAGAACAGAAATGAGTCTTCGTGAATCGAAAACGCGCAGCACCACGATCATCGTAAAGCAACTGAAAAGCAAAAGGGCGATCCACCAGTTGTGATCTCCGTGCGCGATCACTTCCGGTGAAAAATTTCCGCCACTTAATTCATTCAGCTGAAGAAGTAAATGACGATGCATGCAGAAAAAAATTTCAGTAAAGGTATTGAAAGCAACAAACAGAAAAAGAAAAATCCCTGCTATAACAGGGACTTTCCTCAATGAAATTACTTCTGCTTATTTTGGTTTGGTGGTTGACATTTCTGTGTGAACGGTCACCGCGATGCTCTCCGCTACTTTCGTTCCCAGCGCTTCCGGTATGGTAATGTTGTGATCCGCCAGCAACACGGTGAATTTAGAATCAATGGTCACCATTCCACCTTTGATCGTCAACGTGCCGGGAAGTGTACGTGGTTTTGCAACACCATGAATGGTGAGAGTTCCGGTAATGGTGATCGGGATCACAGCATCTTTGGTGTAATCGATCTTCTCATTTATTTTTCCAACGAAAGATGCTTTGGGGAATTTATCACTCTCCATATAATCTTCGTTGAAGTGTTCCTGCATGAGCGGGCTCGGGAATACGAAACTCTTGATGGAAATATTTGCCACCACATCGCCGGTCGCAGCGTTGAGGATCATCGTTGCAACCGTATCTGTTGCACTGATGTTTTCCAATGCGGTAACGGAGAAGAAATCAATTTTTGTTTTTTTGCCCTGGTAGATCTGTGCGTGCATGGCAGCGACAAACCCGAGGACAGTAACGAGAAGAAGAGCGGATCTTTTCATTTTGTTTTGTTTTTGAAATGTAGATTGCAATTTCCCTGCCATTCCCGGAAAAAATTTTACGGCAGTGCAGGAGCGGGATACAAATATATGTTTCTGCTCATATACCCGGCTAAAGATCACTCATTTCGGTAATTTTTCATTTTTCCCCTCAGGTTATCTCACTTCGCGCCTTTGCGGTTTCAATAGCACTCTTCTGGTTAACCGCGAAGAATTATCAATAGAGAGACACTCCTTCCAAAACATACTATAAAATCCAAGACCATGTTTTAACTATTTTTGCACCTCAATAAACGAACACTTTCTATTATGGCTACCGACAATTTCCAGGCACCGGATTATTACCAGGTCGATGAACTTCTTTCCGATGAACACAAACTCGTGCGCGACACCACGCGTGCGTGGGTGAAAAAAGAAATTTCTCCCATCATCGAAGAGTATGCGCAGAAAGCAGAATTTCCAAAACAGATTTTAAAAGGACTCGGCGAGATCGGTGCATTCGGTCCTTACATTCCTGCAGAATACGGCGGACCTGGTCTCGATCAGATCTCCTACGGACTCATCATGCAGGAACTTGAGCGCGGCGATTCCGGAATTCGTTCTACTGCTTCTGTGCAGAGTTCATTGGTTATGTATCCCATTTTTGCTTACGGAAGCGAAGAGCAGAAAAGAAAATATTTACCCAAACTCGCAACAGGAGAACTCGTAGGATGTTTTGGATTAACAGAACCCGATTATGGAAGCAATCCTTCGGGCATGATCACGAATTACAAAACAAAAGGCGATCACGTTATTCTCAACGGTGCAAAAATGTGGATCTCGAATTCTCCATTCGCAGATATTGCTGTGGTGTGGGCGAAAGATGATGCGGGAGAAATTCACGGACTGATCGTGGAAAGAGGAATGTCCGGATTCACCACGCCCGAAACGCATGGCAAGTGGAGTTTGCGTGCGAGTGCAACCGGCGAATTGGTTTTTGATAATGTAAAAGTTCCGAATGAAAATATTTTTCCGAATGTAAAAGGATTGAAAGGCCCGCTCGGATGTTTGAATTCCGCGCGTTACGGAATTTCCTGGGGAGCGATCGGTGCAGCAATGGATTGCTACGATACAGCACTGCGGTATTCTAAAGAAAGAATTCAATTCGGAAAACCCATTGGAGGATTTCAGTTGCAGCAAAAAAAATTAGCGGAGATGATCACCGAGATCACGAAAGCGCAACTCATGTGCTGGCGACTCGGCGTTTTAAAAAATGAGAACCGCGCAACACCGGCGCAGATTTCCATGGCAAAAAGAAATTCTGTTTATACCGCGGTCACCATCGCGCGCGAAGCACGACAAATGCTTGGCGGAATGGGAATCACCGGCGAATACCCGATCATGCGCCACATGATGAACCTCGAGAGCGTACTCACGTACGAGGGCACACACGATATTCATTTGCTGATTACCGGAATGGATGTGACGGGATTGAATGCGTTTGAATAGGGGGGGCAGATATTCGGATTACGAATTAAATACGGATCTTAAAATCTGCTGCGGAACGTGGCGGATTTTTTTTTGTGATTCAATAAATAAAAAAAACGCCGGCGATCAACCAGCGCTTTTTTTTCGAAACGGCTTTATTTGCAATTCGCGTATTCATTAGCAATGCGAAGCATAATTTCCAGCTTCATATCTTTCGTGGTCATCATCCCCATCTTATAACCTTTTTCCTCATTGCGGATTTTATCGCTTGGCGCAGAACAATCGGAAACAGCATCTCCCATTTTTTCTTTGAAGGGTTTCATTTTAATATCATCGATCGATTCGGGTTTCGTTTTTCCGGGGATCACGTACATGATAGAGAAAAATCCCTGGAGTTTTCCGCCGACGATTGTTCCGCCAGAATCAAATCGCCGGTATATTTTCATCGCATTGTTTCCGTAGTTCATTAACTGATAAAATAAAGTATCAGAAGGTTCATCTTTGCGATTGAATTCGCCGACACTTTCATATTTGCGGCCACTCTTCAAAAAGAATGCATTTACTTTTCCGGCTTTAAATAATTCACCTTTGCGCGTTGCCGCCGTTTTAAAAAACCAAATTTTGGAATCGGCGCTTGGAACATAATCAATGATACCCGTTAGCGTATCGCCATTGCGCATAAACACCACACCGGAATCTTTAATTTCTATTTCTTCATAGTCGTGCGCATCGGGCACCTGCGCGTGAGCAAAAAGAGGGAAGAATAAAAGGAGAGAGAATAATTTTTTCATAATATTTTAGTTTTAAAAGTTTCCGCGAATGTGCAAATCACAAAACACACGACTCGGTTTTAAGCATTTGAAAACGAAAGGAGTTGCTAACATCATGAGGAGTGGAAATAAAAAACCCGCTGGTGAGGCGGGCGTTTTCCATCGCTGGAAGTTTTAACACAGCGATAATATTTTTTAAAAGGATCTGAACTTAATCGCTTCTTTTATTCCAACATCAAATGACAGATCCCTTGCGTTTTTTGAATCTGTATAGGTCCTGACATAAAAAACAGAATCATTTATCTGAAATGAAAAAACGGTGCTGAATCCATTAAAGAACGGCTTGACCTTCGAGGTAACCGGCACCGTGTAATCATTAAAAATGGAATTGAAATTAGAATGACTGTTATCGGAGATGAGAATATAATTATACATGATACCGCACATGAAATTTGCGTCCAGGCCTTTCGAGCTGTGATATTGCCAGCGATATTTCAGCCCTGCATTCCAATTGAAAATGCCCAGTTTATAATTGACAGAATCCTTACTGATCGATTTATTCTGAAGAGATCCATCAAAGCCAATAATAAGTCCGTGATTCGGATCTTTCGCCGTTTTATTTTTATACGCCAGATAAGAATTAAAAACATCCCATTCTAAACTACCAGCTGCGGCCGCATTTGAAACGTCGGGGAAATATAATTCGCTAATGCTAACAGAATCGGCATTTTTCGTTTCAAGTCTCGTTCCTACATTAACTGAACTGGCAAAAAATACATTGGGCCTGAAACGAAAGCCAACTGAAATTGCACCAGCAGCGGAAAACTTTTTAAAATCCAGAGCATCTGTTCCTCCAACACCATAAATAAGAACTTTGTCTTCGCTGTTTGATTCTGTATTACTGGAGTCAGTTAAAGAACTTGCTTCAGCCGTTTTTACCGGAGCTTTAGGTACAATCGGAATTATCTGTTGCGCGGAAACAAATAAAGTTGCTGATAAACTAAGCACGGTGGTCAATATTTCTTTTTTCATAATTGAGAGATTAGAATTGGTTTCGTCAAACGTAACCACTCTGCCTTCAATTAGCCGGTATTAAGGGTTTGTAAATGGATTTTGTTGATGGCAGGATTTTTTCCTGCTTTTTATAAGATGGAGGTAAAAACATCGAAGAAATAGTCGAAGCAATTGATGCAGGCGATGTTGCGGGAGGGGTTTGAGGGGGAGAAATAGCTTCTTACCAGTTTATCCGTTTACAACCGGCTATCCATTATTTCCTTCGTAGAATTGAGCGGGAAAACCCAAAATTATGCCCTTGCCTGTCAGTTATTTAGGGAAAATTAAATATATTTAAGTTATAGCTTAAAACTCAATGGCTACATTTAGCGTTGAACAGATAGAGGAGTTTGATAATACCAAACAGAAAGTATTCAAACTGTTCCGGAATGGTAAATGTCTTTATACCGAATTCACTGCAGAAATTTCAAAGGACGACAACCTGGAACCTGAACTCGATGAGTTATTTGCCAATATTGAAGATGTGGCAAACAACGAGCTCCTACCGAAAAACAAATACAGGAAGTTGCATATAAGTAGTAAACTGCAGTACACACCTTATGAAGCTAAAACTCACCACCTGCGTGCATACATGTTTCATGATAGCGAGACGGGTCAGGTAATAGTTTGCGGAGGAACGAAAGGTGAGCAGGATGAAGACCTTGAACGGGTTGAAAAAATAATAAAAGAATACAGCGCCTGGAAACTCGAATTGAAAAGAGAGAACAGAAAAAAAAGAAGAAGTCATGAGAAGTAAAGAGCAATTACTCAAACGGCCAAACTATCTGCTGGCGAGATATCAGAATGAGATCTACCGTCAGCTGGCAGATTACATGGAGAAAAACAATCTCTCTCAGCGTGATGTAGCAAAAGCGCTTGAGGTGAGTGATGCATACATCAGCCAGGTGTTGAATGGTGAATTCAATTTCACTTTGAAAAAACTTATCGAGCTTGCACTTCTCATTGATAAAGTTCCTCTTCTTGATTTTGTTGACAAGCATGAATATTGGCTTATTCGCGAGACTGGAATGAAAGGGCAAAGACGCGTAAGTTTTACACTTGATTTCTGTGTAGAAAAAGTAGAATACACAGGCAAAAAACTAAAGCGCATTGCGAATGCCGGAGGTAAGGCGAATACAGTAACATCAGTAAGTGATCAAACCGCACAAGTCAATCCTTCTGAATTATGTCTGCAGTAAAAACAAAACCCAAATCAAAAACGGCGGCAACTCCGGCGAAGCCCGTGCAGGTTACCATTGGCATTTCTGAGGTGAAATTTATTTCATTTGTGGAAGCCGAAGGTGGAATAAATCTCAAGCACACGCCTACCGCTGATCAATACGAATTCAGATTTGAAGTTGCATCTGCTATTTCTGATAAAGAAAAGAAGATGACCGTTATTATGACAACAACCGTTCTTTTAAAAACGGGCGAAAAAGCCCGCGTGGAATTAGGTCAGCTTAAAGCGCTTGTAGTTTTCAACGTTGTAAATCTGGATGAGATCACAATTGAAATTGGAGGTAAAAAAGGTGTTCCGGAGCATCTGTATATTCTCACCTATGGAATAACACTTTCAACATCACGAGGAATGCTGGCTATTCAAGTTGAAAAAACAAAATTCAATAATGCAATAATTCCGGTGATCGATCCAAAGATTCTGGTTGATGGCATCAATAAGATTTGATGGATAATATGGATTCTCTAAGGGAAGACTGGATGCTGTTCAGTATCCAAATGCTCACCACATGTTTCGGAGAAAGAGAGCAGAATTACGATGATGTTGAGTTGCTGAAAACCAACGAAGAATTTATTGGTAAAATGTAAAATTCAAAACTCTATCTCCTCCACTTCCTTCATCCCTTCCGGAAAAGGAAAACCGTATCCTGAAGGTTTTCGCTCTTCCCACATTTTTTGGATTTCTTCGCGCGGAACTTCTATGTCGTACCAGCCGCGATCAACCATATTCAAGTGAAGAGTTTTGTAAGCGTTCTCATCAGCGGTACTTAGACGATATTTCCCGTTTTGAAAACGGTCAACTTCAAAATTAAAATTCTTGTAAATTGCTTTTGTATTTAAAAAAAATGAATTTGTAATTTTTGATTTTTCTATCGGCAATACGAAAACACCGGGGTGTTCTAATATAAAATTGTTAAATCGACATTCAACGGCACGATAAATTAAATGAAATTCTCCATTTCGCATCAAAGCCAATTCGCATTCAAGGCCTTCATAATTTGTATACGTTCCAAATTTTCTCATTTCATTAATGTAACGGAACAAATTTACCAACACTGACATCATAAATTGCTAATAATGATTCTTGTCCTGCGGAATTAATCCGCCATAATTCTGCTCCATCATAAATTTCAAACGGAGCATCCATTTTCCATTCCGGCACCCCCAACCTTCCATTATTCCCCGAAGTAAATCCGTGCCCGGTAAATGGGGGTGAGTCTAAATCACTTCCACCATTTGCAGGGCTCTTTGGAATATATGCATCGCCAGCATTGGATGCGCGGAAACGAATTACACCGCATTCGCCATCGGCAAGCGAATATTTTGAATCGGTGTAATCCAGTCGAACGCCGTAGTAAATATCTTCATAAGAAGATAAATGTTTTGCGTCTGCTGCTGTGGTTACGTATCCTTTCACGCTGGTATATTGTCCCGAAAGATATTTAGATATATCCGATTCGGGAACGCATTTCTGTAAAAGTGTATTTGAATTGAGCGCCGGAATTTGATTTCGGATTGCATTTATTTTTACGCGCTCGCTCTGCGTAAGATCTGCGGCAACTTTACTTTCGAGTGTTTCGAATTCCTGGAGCGTGAGTCCTTGTTGCGCCGCAAGATTACTTACGTTATCTGAAAATCCATTGAGAGAAGAAATAAATTCCTCGCCGTATTGGCCAGTTGCAACGGCAGTACTTTCCCCCGCCTCTCCCAACTCCGTCTCCAACTTCTTCATCCCTTTAAACTCTGCGCTATTTTCTCCCAGCGCAGTTTCCAATTGCAATTCTTTTTCTGCGAATTGGCTTGTGTAGAGTTGGGCGTCGCTTGTGAATGAAACAACAAGACTTTTTAATCCCACGGCGCCGTTGATGAACATTGTGATGTTCTGGTAGGCGGCCACGAATGCTTGCCCTTGATTCGGATCGCTGAAGAGATTAATGATGCTGCTTTTTACATTATCGTTCAGCAGCAGCAGATCGGAAGCGGCAATCGTTACCTGTAATCCTGCGACGATAGTACAGGCAACCGATCCAGCCTGGATGAGTTCGCCTGCGCCCGTAGTTAGCGCGAGTGCGGCAAGTGAAACCTGTACAGCCGTGTTCACATCCGACAACATTTTTTTCTGACTGAGCCAGTCGAGAAAGATGGCAGGCACAAGTAATTTCTGTCCGGTGTTCAAAGCAAGAATATCACTGTGCCCGACCGGATCAATGAGTACAGGATCGTAAACATCCATGGGCACTACCGTTGCATTTCCATTGAGAAAACCGGAACGGAAAATGTCGGTTGCAACGATTCGGTTATTCGCCAGGTCAGCAACGAACCAGGAATTATTATTGAAATAACTTTCTTCCCACTTAAACGTATTGAAATTCACGCCGGAATTTTTACCTGCGGAAATTTTTTCAGGAAATGCTTTTTTCCAGTAGTTGCTGATCGTGACAATAAAATCGGTGTAATTATCATTGCCGAAAAATCCGAAGGTGCTGTTGTCGAGCCGCCAGGTGATGTTTGCAAGAAGGCCGGCGCTGCGCAGTTGTTCAAGAAAAGATCGTTCGTCACCGGAATTGAGGTTGTGATATAACGCAACCACGATCCGCTCACAATGATTTTCATAATTCAAATTATCGCCTCCGCCGGCGATGTCTGCGCATGAAGAGAGCGTGATGCTTTTTATCAATTGAATTTTCTGATCGACCGGAATTGTTTTTACAAAATCTGTATTGCGGTAAAGTATCCATCCGTAGTAAAGCGCCGAATCGCGATTGAGCAAAGAAGTGGAAGTGAGATAATGTTCTGCGCGTGTTGCTTTCCCAATGAGAAATGAATATTGATCCAGATCAGCATTGGTGACGGTAGGATACAGATCGTAAACAGGATCGTTGCATGCTGCTACTGCTTGCGCTTCACTCTTTATCGTGAGCACGCACCAGGCCGTGTATGCGCTCAGTGCATTCATCTGCGTGCAAACTGTGATCAGTTTCGGTTTGCTGATGCTGGTTTCATTTTTCAGGTTGTCAAAAAGAAATCGCGCCTGCGGATTTCCGAATGAAGCGGCATCGAAATAACAATGGCCATAAGCGTTGCAGTCAATGTAATTTCTCACAGCGAGTGCAACGGTGGTTATTTGTGCATCGTACTGATCATAATGAAGAATTTCACCGGTAGTAAGCAATTTCGGCAGATGTTTTAGGTCCGCATTCCATTCTGCATTTTCAAGTCCGGCCGTTTCCACATCCTGTGCAAGAAATGCAGCCACGTGCGCACTCTTCGTGTCATACTGTCCGCGCAGGTGCGCATTGCCGTACACGACCGCTTTTTTTCCGGGATACACCACGGTGTAATTCGCGGCGATCGTAGCAATGATGGTGTGAAATGCGTCGATGGAATTTTTCCAGTCTTCATCTTTGATCGCGCCAATGTCTTTTAGCGTATTGAAAGAACTTGTATTCTCATTTGAATTATAGGATGAAACATCTTTGAAAAGCTGAAAGGGAAAATCAATGAGGACGATCGTATAAAACGCCACATAATTGGTGTCATCGCGATGATGAATATTAAAAATATTGATGCTGTCTTCGAGATGATTTCCGGAAGGATTCAACGGCAGCCATGTAGTTTGTGCAGCGTTGTGAGAATAGTAAAAGGAATTGTCCTCGAAAGCCGGAACCCATTTCTGAAAATCAATGACGATGTTGAAACTTCCCTGCACTTTTCCATCGAGGGAAGATGGCTCAATTGAATTTCTTTCATTGAGCAGAAAACGGCTCAGCATTATTTTTTTTGTTCCTTCGCTCACGGCCGAATCAATGAGCGCCGCGCGCGTGATGGCAAATGAAAACGTGTTTTGAAAAACAAAAAGAAGGAAGAAAAATATTTTTTTCATTTTATTACGGGTTGGATGAAAACCTGTGAGTGCAGCATTCCATCAATGAAAACATACATGCTGTTCTTCACTGCTTCGCCAATGGTATCGTTGTTTGTTCCGGCAGCAATTTGTTCGGCGATGTACAGGTAAGAAGCTAAATTGTCAGTGAACAGGTAATTTGCAAGTAGGTCGAGGTCGGCAGTAGTAGGATTTGTTTTGGCAAATGCCAGACAGACTTTGGCGCGAAAAAAATCGTATTCGGCATTTTTCACTGCCGATTCTTTCGGAGAAATACCGGATGCCGCGGTTGTATCAACAGTCATGGCAGTGAAAGCAACATTTTCCGGAACGGTTCCAGATGAAGTCGAAAGATCAATGCCAATATTGTTTTGCAGGTAATTTGAATAATCTGTTCTTGCATGCTCAAGTTCATTTTGTTTCTGGGTAATGAGTTGTGTGGAATTCTCATCACGCAATTTCTGTAAAGCAAGTTTGTAAATGAGAATTTGCTGGTCTGTAAGCGGAATGTGGGGGACAAGCTGTTGTATTGTAACACTACCATCGGCATTGATGATGTAAGTCGTGCCATTCCCGTCCTGGATCACGTATGGGCGATCATCCGATGAAATCTGAAATTGTCCGTCGTTCGTTTGAATCGTTATGAGATCTCCATTTACAATTACTGTGTCGATCGAAGAAGTGATAGTCGTGTCAATGAATTCCATCAGGTGTGCAAGCGTGTATTGCTCCATCCACTGTGTCATACCTTCTGATATCGCTTTCACTTCTCCCGAATACACAATGTGATCATCGCCCACTTGTATTCCGCTGAACGTGCAGTTGAGCGTGAAACCAAATGGCAATACAACTTTTGCCAAACCGGAATACCATCCGCCTCCGCTCGAAGTATTATTGAGCGAAGTCACATTCATTTCAAATTGCCCGATCTGCCAGATCATCCCGGTATTTGCCTGCGTGAGCGGATGAAAATTCTGTTGCGCCGGTGGAGCAGAAGATTCACCACAATTGAGAATGGTTTGCTGCGGCGTGTGCCACGTGACGAGATTACTTACCGGCCCGTTTCCATCCGAGGAAGTTCCTGTTACTTCTGCTTCATAATCCGTATTCGGTTCGAGATCGGGAATACGAATGGCAGCGTGCTGCGTGTTTGAAGAAAACCAATTCAGTGTTCCCACTTTACGGAACTGAAAATTGTAGGAATTGTAAATAGAAAGCGAGTCCCACCAGCAGCGCGCCATGCGGTACGTGAGCGCCTGCGCGTGCAGCGTGAGTTGTGCGGAGTTACCGAGCAGGTCGAAATTGTCGCCGTAAGTGAACGTGCACCATTGGGAAATTCCGTTGTTGCGGAAATATTCCCGGTTGCCGGGATCGTGCGCAGTCACACGCCACACGTACGTGCGCCCCACCACGAGCGGGGGTTCGGTGATGCCGTAACTGATCATCGTGAGCGTGGTTGTGTTGGAATACAACGGTGCCGTGGTGGCAATGATGTTGCCCGGCGACTGGTTGGCGGGAAAAATTTCCCAGAGTTCGAAAGTGAATTCAGTGGGAGCCGTGGAATACAGCGCGAGCAGGTTCATCGACGTCCAGAAAAAAGTAATTTGCTGCGGAGTGGTGGGTGTTACAGAAGAAGTGCAGGAAGGAAGATTCAAAAAAGGAGGATCGTTTAAAACCATCCACGCCTGTGTAACGGCTTCGTTGCTCACTTGTATGGGAACAGGATTTGCAAAATCGTAAGCGGTAAGTGTGATCGTGTAAAATCCTTCGGGCAAAACTTTACGTGCGTCATATTGCGCACGCGTAATGCCGGAAAAATCAAGATGATTTTCATTGAGCAATCCGGATAGATCATTGCCGCTCATCATCAGGGGAATTCCGGGTTGCACATTCACCGGCCCCGAGAAATAATAACTCTGTGACTGAATAGTGATGCCTTGCCCTTCTAATTTTATTTTGAATTTAATATCGTACGACGGTCGCGAGAAATCAGTGAACAAAACAAATGCACGGAGATTTTCATTTCCCGGAGAAGCATAATCATTGATGTAACCTGAAAAAGGAGGAACGAGTTGGAGGTTGAGTTGAACGGGATAAGTTTGGGAGAGAAGTGAGAAGGGAAACAGGAAACAAAAGGTAGCGGCAGTTTTCAGCGGTAGTCTATAGGAAAAATTTCTACCCGTTCGGGCGTTCCTGAACTTGCTGAAGAACGAGAACCGGCGGCGGCAGTTTTTTGCTGCAGCGGTTTCAGAAAAAAAAGGAATAAAGCGAAACACGTTTTTGCTGAAAAAATTTGTGGATGGCAAATGTAATTTCAGTCAGGAGAAAGAGTAGGTATTAAATGTTTGTAATTGGAAATCTTCGTTAGAATCAGTGATTCAATCGGTGCTATAGGCCGGAATGACGTTTGTTTGTTTTACATGTGGAAATATTGCCACTGATTAGCACTGATTTTTTTTATTCAGAAGCAGTTCCAATTTGTCACCGATAAGACATCTGCCATACGCCCAACAATTTTTAACACACACCTGCGTTCTTCTATAGCAGGGCATTCCCGGCAGGGAAGAGTCGTGCATACCAGCGTATTACGTTCACATCCGGAAACTGGCACGCGAGTTGCAAAAATATTTCCGGTAAGGGACTGTAACTTTTTTGTTCCTGCACAGTTATAATAAAAAGGGCCTACGGCGGCCCAAGGAAGTTTCGTCTTTAAACCACTCTTCGCCAAATGAAAATGCGGCGAATAAAACCACACGACATGAAACAACTCCACTATTTCTCCCTTGCCGTTACTTTCCTCCCCGCTGTAATGAGCGCGCAGGATTTTGTTAACGGCTCGTTCGAACAGAACGGAAATCTTTGTCTTATCAATGCATCGACCACGGTGTTCAATGCGAACATGAAGAACGTGCATGCGTTCGGCAGTTTTCGTAAACCGGATATTGCCAGCAGCGATTGCGGCTTCGGTGATGCGAAGGACGGCAACTGGTTTGTAGGCCTTGCAACGAATGTGCAGGGCGAAGTACGTTCGGAAGCGATCACGCTCGAACTGAATGCTCCATTGGTAAAAGGAAATAATTATTCGCTGAATTTCTGGACGCGCAAGCGCGCATTCGCACCCGATATTGAAATCGGACAGAGTACAAGCGATTCTACTTCCGGAGAAATTTTCTATACTGCTTCTGCAAATTCCATTGGTACCGATTGGACGCAGATCACTTTGCGTTTCACGGCGCCGAATAATGGAAAATATATTTCGGTGCGTGCGGTGAATCCGAATACCAATTCAGGAGTGTGGCTTGATGCTTTTAAAATGAATGCGGTTTTTGTTCCGGATAATGTGGTGATGACGTCGCACAATGAGCCGTCAAAAAATACAGTTGCCGTAAATAAAAATACAGCGACAGTTGTTTCGCATTCGCCCGAACTTTATCCGAATCCGAGTGAAGGAATTTTTCGCGTGAATTCAGACACCACTGAACTGGCGAGTCTCATCGTTTACAATATGCTCGGCACAACAGTGGAAACACATCTCGCTACTTCCGATCAGCCGATCCCGGATAAGATTGATCTCACTGCCCAGGAGCCGGGAATGTATTTTGTGGAAATGGCTACGGTGGATGGAGATAAGATTACCAGGAGGATTATTGTTTCCCGGTAAAGCCTACGTGGTTGTTCGTGGTTTGATAAAACGACAGGCAACCACCAACGATCAACAAAATCACAAACAACCATTTCCGCATTCTCCCATTTCTTAATTTGCGCATTGAAATGTGGATCTGCCCCGAATGCAAACGAAAATTTCCTCATCGCACGAAGGAACATTCATGTGTGAAAATTTCTGTTGACACACATTTTAAAAATAAACTCCCGGTTCTGAGAAAGATCTATGATAAACTCGAACATGCGGTTTGTGATTTCGGAGAGGTGAGTGTAGAGCCGATCAAAGGCGGAATTTTTTTCAAGAAGGCGGGCACATTCGCCATGATCGCTTTCCGGAAGGATCATCTGAAAGTGGAATTTTTTCTGAAACAGAAATACGATGCATTCCCCGTGGAAAAAACTTTTCAGTACACGCAGAAAAAAATTGTGCACGTAGTTCCTGTTTCATCCGTGAAAGAAGTGGATAAGCAATTAGTGAAGTGGTTGAGGGAATCGTGGGAGCTCGCGAAATAGGGAACGGAATACAAAAAGTGCAGATATGCGGAAAATAAAACAAGTCCGCAATGCCCGCATTCACTTCCCATTAGCAGACGGGCATAAAAAATAATCCCATCTTCGTGTGACTTTTATTCCCCCATGGTCTTATGCTTGCGAAAGTAAAGCCAAAGGGCCATGTTCACCGCCATTATGAATATCGAATCGAAATACCACGTTAGTGAAGCTGAAATGACAGCCGAGATGGCCGAAATTGAAGCAGCACGGCGCGACCCGGCGAAATTTGCCCCGCTTTACAATCGCTATTACGCAAGAATTCTTGGATTCATTTATCAAAGAGTAAACACGAAAGACGACGCGTACGACATTGCTTCACAAACGTTCATTGCCGCGCTTGAAAATATCGGCAAATACAAATCGCAGGGCGTTCCGTTTTCAGCGTGGTTATTCCGGATTTCAATTAATGAATTAAATAGATTTTATCGCCGTTCAAAAGTTCGCCAGGCGATCAGTATCGATGACACGCAGGTGGAGGATATTCTCACGGAGCTCGGGGAAGAAAATTCTGCAGTCACCGATGCGCGGCTGATGAAAGCGATGCAGCAACTGGAACAGGATGAAATAGTGCTGCTCGAAATGCGCTTCTTTGAAAAGCGTCCGTTCAAAGAGGTGTGTGATATCCTGGAAATTTCAGAAACAGCAGCGAAAGCACGTGTCTATCGCCTGCTCGAAAAACTAAAAACAATTTACACCTCATTAGGATAAAAGTCATGGACAAGTATAACATAAACCGGAATCGCGGGAAGCTCACGCCGGAAGACGTGGAGAAGGGAAAGAATTTCGACCAGTTCATGAAAGCGTATTCGGCGCGGCCGAAACCTTTCACCGGATCGGGTAAATTCTACCTCAGTATCGCGACAGTTGGAGTAGTGGCAGTAGTTGGAACGTGGGCCGTGCTGAAGAACAATGATTCAGTAACCAATAATTCTACCAATGAAAAAAACCGTACTCAAACTAATTTTGTAACCGCACCTTTCAGTAACCTCAATGAAAAAGATACCGTGTGGACGGTGGATGCCGCGAAAGGAAATGAATTTATCTATAACACCGGGTCGCTGGTGAATGTTCCGGCGAATGCATTCACGGATGATAAAGGAAATGTGGTGAATGGGAAAGTGGAAATTCATTATCGCGAATTTCATGATCCTTCCTCCATTTTCTTCGCAGGAATTCCGATGACGTATGATTCTGCAGGCGCCCGTTATCATTTCGAATCGGCGGGAATGCTGCAGATCACGGCGTGGCAGAATGGAAAACCACTTAAAGTAAATCCTGCTGCGAATATCAATGTAGCAATGGAAAGTGATAATGACGCAGGGAAATTCAATGTCTATTATCTCGACACGGCGAAGAAGAACTGGAATTTTATTGCAAAGGATAAAGCGGTCGAAGTTGGATTTGTTGCAGATACTTCTTCTGCCGGTGCTATTGTGATCGCGAAACCGGTAATGCCTTTGCAAGCTTCCGGCCGGCCAAGCTTCGCTATCAAATTCGATCAGAAAGATTATCCCGAATTACTTCCGTTCAAAGGAATGCGTTTTGAAGTGGACACAGCGAAAACTCCGTACAAACGTTCCGATAAAAATATTGATTGGGAAGATGTGAGCATTAAGCGCGGAGCGAGTTCATCTTATCTCGTTACGTTCACTAAGGGAGAAACCACGCGCTCGTATGAAACGTATGTGGTGGTTTCAGAAAAAGATTTTGCAGGTGCAAAAGAAATGTATGACAAGCGTTATGCACAATACGAAGCAGCGCTGAAAGTAAAACAGGATCGTGAAAATAAATTGCAGCAGCAACATGAAAATAGTCTTATGACCGCCGATGCGAGAAGAATTTTTGTGAATGATTCGGTGATGGCTTGTGCAATGCGCATGTGGCGCGCGAACGTGGGCGATGAAAAAGAAAATATGGTGATGCGTGAATTCGTGATCCGCGATTTCGGTATCTGGAATTCCGATTGTCCCGCAAGTTTACCGCAAGGCCCTGCGATGATCGTGAAATTCACAGACGAGAAAACAGGAAAAGAACTTACACTTAATCATATTTTCCTCGTGGAAAAAGGGAAGAATGCGATCTTCACTTATTACGCTTCCGATTTTGTGCGATTCCAGTTCAATCCCGATGCGGAGAATCTTGGATGGGCAGTGACGTCGGATGGAAAATTAGCAGTAGTAAAATCGGATGCATTCAAAAATATCTCCGGAAAAAAATCGGGCACTTTACCAATGGAAGTTTCCGATGTGAGTCTTGTTTCGGGTGCGCAGGCGAAGGATTTTCTGGGAATATAAATTGGTTTGTTGTGTTGCTTGAATTGGTTAAGTTTGTTTGAATCGCAATAATAAAATTTATTGTTCTGGGCATTGAGTCAACAAACCTAACGAACAAAAGCAACTCAACCAACTTATTCAACCAATCCCTATCTTTAAGAACATGAAGCGCGGAATTTTTTTCTTAGCCATTTCTATTTCCCTTTTGAGTGTGCATTTGGGTGCGCAATCTACATCTACAGATACTTTCGTGGTGAAACAGGTGGTTTCGAAAATTACAGTAGCTCCCGAAAAATATTTTCTTTACCTGAATGAAGACAATTGGTTTAAAATAAAATATTCAGGAAAAAATAAAATGGGGCGTATTGAATTCCGCGGCGGAACTGTTTCGAAAAAAGATTCTTTGTATGATTTCAAAACAACAACAGGCGTAAGCGGAATTCTCGTTGTGTATGAAAAAATGAAAGACGGTTCTGAAAAGCAATTGTACACCTGGACCTACAAATTATTCTCGAGAGAAATTCCCGTTGTAACGCTCGACGGAACTCCGAACGATTCTTTCGCCGATAAAATGACGACGATCGCATTGGGAAAATTAAGAGCGAAGCAACGTTACGGAAATGATTATTACCAGGTCGTTTCATTCACCATGTATTTCCGCAATGGAAATAAACTTGACACATTGAAGTCAACTTCGGGTGAAATGACACTCGACATGAAGCAGCATGTGGATAAGATCGATGTAAAAAATAAAGGAGGCGTCCTCATTTTCGATGATATAAAAGCGATAGGGCCCGGTGGAAAAGAAATCGATCTTCCCCCATTGAGAATTTACCTGCAGGACGGCGATAGAAAAATGCAGATCGGGCTGTAAAAACAGTTCCGAAATTTATTTTTTTGTCTTTACTGCTTGCCGGTTTTTTTTCTTTCCCGGAAAAAAACTTACTAACATCCACTTTTTATCAGAAACACAATTTTACATTTGCCTCCCGATCATTATATGCAAGCTGGTTACGATTTATATTTTATGATTTATGAATTTGAAAAAACAAACAATCGTTCCTGACGAATTACTGGTAAACAAGATCTATTTCATCCGCGGACAAAAAGTAATGTTGGATAGAGATCCCGCTGAATTGTACAGGGTGGAAACAAAAGTCTTAAAGCAAACTGTCAAAAGAAATCCATTCAGATTTCCGGAAGATTTCATGTTCGAAATGAGTGTGGAAGAGTTTGAAAATTGGAGGTCACAGTTTGTGACCTCCAATTCTGATAAAATGGGATTGCGTTATCCGCCTTTCTGTTTTACGGAGCAAGGGGTGACTATGCTGTCTTCTGTTCTCAACAGCAAGCGGGCTATAGAAATGAATATCCGGGTTGTGCGTCTTTTTATCCGCCTTCGGGAAATGATGGGCACAAACAAAGAAGTACTTCACAAACTGGAACAACTGGAAAGAAGAGTTGGTAAGAACGGCGAAGAGATCAACGTTATATTTTCAGTCATCCGCAAACTACTTTCGAAACCGAAAAAGCCAATGAAGAAGATCGGTTATAAAACAAATGGAAACGCCTGAAATTTTGAAGGCACATTTTGCGGCCTCTAATTCAGGAAAGGAACACCGCAATAAATCATTGAAAAAAATATTATCAATTAAAACAACAACCAATATGAATGCTACATTAACTTTAGAAAAAATGAGAACGAACAAGAGGTGGACGATCAAAGAAAAAGGCGATGCAGGAAAAATTTCCGCACTTGCCCGTGAACTGAATGTAAAAGAATCCGTCGCTTCATTGCTTTTCCAACGCGGAATAGACGACGCTGAAAAAGCAAATCAATTTTTCTCTCCAACGCTGGATAGCCTGCACGATCCTTTCCTGATGAAGGATATGGATAAAGCAGTTTCGAGAATTCAAAAAGCGATCTTATCGGGCGAAAAAATTTTAGTCTATGGCGATTATGATGTGGACGGAACAACAGCTGTTGCATTGATTTACACATTTCTGTTATCACTTAATTCAAAGAACACTTCGCAACCCGCCAAACCGGGATTTTATATTCCGGATCGTTACTCGGAAGGATATGGCATCTCTTTCGACGGAATTGACTTTGCCGCAAGAGAAAAATATTCGCTGATCATCGCACTCGACTGCGGAATAAAAGCGAATGAAAAAGTGGACTACGCAAAAAAGAAAGGAATTGATTTTATCATCTGCGATCATCATCGTCCGGGTGAACGCCTTCCGGCAGCAGTTGCCGTGCTCGATCCGAAACGAACGGATTGCAATTATCCTTATGACGAACTCTGCGGTTGTGGAATCGGTTTCAAACTCGTGCAGGCGCTCGCGCACTCAAACGGAATTCCATTTTCAGAAATCGAACAACTGCTTGATCTTGTCGTGGTCGCCATCGCAGCAGATATTGTTCCGGTCACCGGGGAAAACCGTGTACTCGCTACGTTCGGCCTCGCACGCATGAACGCGCAACCGCGACCTGGCTTTCGCGCAATGATGAAACTTGCCAACCTGAAAAGAAAAATTTCGATCAGTGATATCGTTTTCATTTTTGCCCCGCGCATTAACGCCGCAGGAAGAATTGAACATGGGAAATTTGCAGTGGAATTACTTACAACACAAACAGAGAACGAAGCAGATCTAGCCGCAGAGAATGTGAACAGGAATAATACCGACCGCCGGGACCTCGATAAAATGATTACTTTCCAGGCACTGGAAAAAATTGCAAATCACCCCGAAGTAAATTCACTTCGCTCTACTGTGGTGTTTGATGAAAACTGGCATAAAGGTGTGGTTGGGATTGTTGCCTCGCGACTCATCGAAAAATATTATCGCCCAACTATCGTTCTTACTGAATCGAATGGGAAAGTCACAGGAAGTGCCCGATCCGTAAAAGATTTTGATGTTTACGAAGCCATTGAAGCATGCAGTGACCTGCTAATTCAGTTCGGTGGACATAAATATGCTGCTGGATTGACAATGGAAAAGAAAAATGTTCAGGCGTTCATCGAAAAATTCGAACAGGAAGTCTCAATTCGTATCACGGAAGAGCAACGCGTTCCCGAGATCGATATTGATTCTGAAATCACATTCAGCGAAATTGATCAGGCATTTCATGACGTATTGAAAAAATTCGCTCCGTTCGGTCCGGGAAATATGTCGCCGGTATTTCTCACTAAGCGTGTGTGCGATCGCGGGTGGGCGCGAGTGGTAGGCGAGAATCACCTTAAATGTGATCTCATTGAATCTAATCAACCGAACCGGATCTTTCCTGCAATTGGTTTTGGACTTGGTGAATTTTTGCCGGATACCATGAACAAAAATGAATTTGAAACTTGCTATACTATTGAGGAAAATGAATGGAATGGGAAAGTAAACTTACAATTGAATTTGAAAGATATGAGGGCATCCGGATTGAAATGAGATGAAGATTACAAACGGGGTGTCTTAAAAAATCCGGGCAATTTTTTTATAATAGAAAAAACTTTTGAAAAAAGAGAGGATCCGGAGAAAAATATCCCGAAGATCATATAGGGCAATACATATACCATGAAGAATGGAATAAGAAAACGGAAAAAGATTCCGGAGAATCCATACGTCGAAAAAATCTGTACGGAGGAATTATTTACCAACATACTCGGAAATTTATTTTATCCCCGGTACTTTTGGTAGAGACACGTTGCAACGTGTCTCTACCACCAAAAAATATAAGCTGAAAGAAATTTATGTGGCGGCGGGAAAGAAATTCATTCTTATTCTGGAATAGCATTCAACATCTGGTAACAAAAACAATCCCGATAATTATCGAACACTATGCAAACAAAAAAATTCAAAGGAAAATATCGCGACGATTCAATCCGCTTCGAAGGATATGATTATGGAACCGACGGCGCTTATTATCTTACCATCTGCAGTCATCATCAGCTCGAACTTTTCTCGAACATCAGAAACGGAAAAACTGAATTATCCGAGATAGGTGAAATTATCAAAAGGGAATGGGAGCGAACGCCGATGGTAAGAGGTTATATAACAACGGATGAATATGTGATCATGCCGAATCATTTCCATGGAATACTTTTCATTCATAAATACAGTGATGAGCCGGAACAACTTAGGACACGGGGGACTTATCTGCATTTTCCGGAAGGGTACCGGAATAAATTCGGACCGCAGTCGCACAATCTTGCTTCGATCGTGCGCGGATTCAAATCATCTGTCACTTCGATACTTCGAAAAAAAGGGTATGAGGGAAATGTATGGCAAAGAAATTATTATGAGAGGATTATCCGGAATCAGAATGAGCTTGACAAATTCAGGCGATACATCAAAGCAAATCCTTCTGATTGGGATGAAGATGAAGAAAATCCTGCGAACGAAAAGTGGAAGAAGGCAGCGTAAAATTATTCGTTCAATCGACTAAAGGAAAAAACTCACCATTATCTGTTGAGTCAATTTTTTTGCTCTGAATACTCGGGATTGAATTTTGAATCACACCGTCATGATCTCTTTTTCTTTTGCTTCAAGATGTTTATCGATCTTCGAAATATAAGAGTCCGTTATTTGCTGAATTTTTGCTTCCCCTTCTTTTCCTTCATCTTCGGGCAATCCCGATTTGGAAAGTTTTTTTATTTCTTCATTCGCATCGCGACGTGCAGTGCGCACTCCGACTTTCGCATTTTCTCCTTCTTCTTTCGCTTTTTTCACCAGCGTTTTCCGGCGTTCTTCCGTCATCGAAGGAATTGAACAAATGAGAATGGTTCCGTTATTCGTGGGATTGAATCCGAGATTCGCTGCCTGGATAGCACGCAGGATCGGATCGAGCATCGATTTTTCCCAGGGCTGGACAGAAATGGTTCGTGCGTCAGGCGTGTTCACATTCGCAACCTGCGTGAGTGGCGTATTCACTCCGTAATAATCAATACTTATTCCATCGAGCATCCCTGCATTGGCGCGCCCGCCACGAATTTTTACCAGTTCTGTTTCTAAATGCGAGACAGATTGCTGCATCGATTCTTCGGTTGTTTCTATAATGAGTTGCAGATCTTCGTTCATGATGGAAGTTGTTTTTGTAAAAATAGAAAAAGTTCCATGCCTTTTCTCTTTCCGAAAATTAAAATGCAACAAGTGTTCCTACGCGTTCGCCCAAAACAACTTTCTTCAGGTTGCCGGGTTTATTCATGTCAAAAACGATGATCGGAAGTTTATTCTCATTGCAGAGTGTGAAGGCCGTCATGTCCATCACGTTCAGATTTTTTCTATACACTTCTTCGAATGAAATGGTTTCAAATCGTGTTGCGGATTTATCTTTTTCCGGATCGGCAGAATAAATTCCGTCAACGCGTGTTCCTTTGAGTACAACATTCGCTTCGATCTCTATTGCGCGGAGTGATGCTGCGGTATCAGTCGTGAAATAAGGATTGCCGGTTCCTGCGCCGAAAATGACGACACGGTTTTTTTCGAGATGACGTACTGCGCGGCGGCGAATAAAAGGTTCGCAGATCTTATTCATTTCTATTGCCGATTGCAATCGCGATTGTACATTCAGTTTTTCGAGGGCTGCCTGTAATGCCATACTGTTGATCATGGTTGCAAGCATTCCCATATAATCTCCCTGCACACGATCCATTCCACCGTCGGTAGCTTGTATGCCGCGGAAAATATTCCCTCCGCCGATAACGATCGCGATCTGCACGCCGGCATCGTTTACTTCTTTGATCTCCTTCGCGTACACATTGAGTATGTCGTGATCGATCCCGAATTGTTTTTCGCCCATCAGGGACTCGCCACTTAATTTGAGCAGGATACGTTTGTACTTCATAGGTTCGGTTTTTGTTGAGCAAAAAAAATCCCCCCGAATTTAACGGGGGGAGGAAAATTATCCAAGAATAATTCGTTTGAATCCGGTAACTGTAAGTTCCTTGTCGGAATCCTGCAGATACTGGCGAATTGATTTTTTACTGTCCTTGATGAACTCCTGGTTCAGCAATGTTGATTCTTTATAAAATTTATTCAGTTTTCCTTGCGCTATTTTCTCCACCATGTCTTCCGGTTTTCCTTCTGCGCGCACCTGTTCTCGTGCGATCTCCAGTTCACGTTCGAGAGTAGAAGTATCCACATCTGTTTTGTCTACAGCTACGGGGGCCATTGCTGCAACTTGCATCGCCACATTTTTCGTCACCTCGTCATCAGAAGTTTTATTGAATCCAACAATGCAGGCAAGTTTATTTCCGGGGTGATTATAGGCAACCGTTTTTGAAGAGTTGATCTGCTCGTAACGGGAGAGTTCAAGTTTCTCGCCGATCTTGCCAACGAGTTCCGTAATTTTTTCCGCAATGGTCACTCCTTCGTAAGCAAGATTAAGTAATGAAGAAAGATCAGCAGGTGATTTATCGAGAGCAATGTTTGCAAATGAGTCAGCTACTTTTCCGAAATCTTCATTCTTAGCGACGAAATCAGTTTCACAATTCAGCACAACGAGAATACCGCGGGTGCCATTTGTTTTTGCAATGACCAATCCTTCTTTCGCATCGCGGTCACTACGGTTCGCAGCAACTTTTTGCCCTTTCTTGCGAAGAAGATCAATAGCCGCTTCAAAATCTCCGTTGGTTTCAGTAAGTGCCTTTTTGCAATCCATCATTCCGGCACCGGTCATGCTGCGGAGTTTGTTCACGTCAGCAGCTGTGATTGTGATTGTCATAAAAATTTTTATTAAAAATTATTTTCTGGATTCTACGCGCGCGTGGTACGGGTTCTTCCACCAGCTTTTCCTGGCTTACCTGTACCTGTAGCAGAACTTTTTGCAGCACCGCGTTTAGGTGCACCTTTGATATCGACTTTGGTTTCATCCTCATCGACGGCATAATTTTTCTGGCGATTCTCTTCGGCGAGTGCTTCCTCTTTTTCTTTCTCTTCGTCTGCTTTGTCTTTGTCAAGCTTGCGCTCTTCGAGTCCTTCCGCAATTGCTTTACAAACAATTTCTGTGATGAGTTTAATGGAAGTTGAAGCGTCATCATTCGCAGGAATAGAATAGTCCACTGAATTGGGATCAGCATTCGTATCAACAATAGCGAAAGTCGGAATGCCAAGGCGTTTTGCCTCTGCAACAGCGATGTGTTCTTTCATGATGTCGATAATGAACAAAGCTGCAGGAAGACGGGTAAGGTCGGCAATGGAGCCAAGGTTGTGCTCCAGTTTCGCACGCTCACGGCCAAGCATGAGTTTCTCTTTCTTGGAAAGATTGTCAAATGTTCCGTCAGTTGCCATTTTATCGATGCTCGACATTTTGCGCACCGCTTTACGAATGGTAGCAAAATTAGTGAGCATTCCGCCGGGCCAGCGTTCCGTTACATAAGGCATGCCCACATTTTTCACGCGTTCAGCAACAATGTCTTTTGCCTGTTTTTTTGTAGCAACAAAAAGTATTTTTTTCCCTCCGCGTGCAATCGTTTTCATAAGGGTGCAGGCCTCATCAATTTTGATCACAGTTTTATTGAGATCAATAATATGGATCCCGTTCTTTTCTGTGAAAATGTACGGAGCCATTGAAGGATTCCATTTGCGTTTGAGGTGACCGAAATGTGAGCCGGCCTCGAGGAGTTCGTTGAAAGAAGTTCTTGACATGTACTTCGAAGGATAGAATTGATTGATTTTCGGATTAACGTTTGCTGAATTGGAAACGGCGACGTGCTTTTGCACGGCCGAATTTTTTGCGCTCCACCATTCTCGGATCGCGGGTCATCAAACCCTCAGCGCGGAGTTTGCTTTTCAGTTCAGGATCAGTTTGCACGAGTGCGCGGGCGATGCCGAGACGAATCGCTTCGGCCTGGCCGGTTACCCCGCCGCCTTCTACATTCACAGTGATATCGAAATTCTCGGCATTACCCGTGAGTGTGAGTGCTTGCCTGGCTTTATTCTGGAGAATTGCCGTTGCAAAATATTCTTTCAGATCACGACCGTTGATAGTGATCGTTCCTTTTCCGCGTTCCATGTAAACGCGTGCGATTGCTGTCTTGCGACGACCGAGTGTGTTGATGACTTCCATTATTTGCGCTCTTTAATTGTCTTGAGATCTATTTTTTTTGGATTCTGCGCTTCCTGCATGTGTTCGTTTCCAGCGTAAATGAAAACATTGCGCTGGAGTTTTTCCCCGAGACGCGTTTTCGGCAACATGCGATTGATCGCGAGTTCAAGAATACGTTCAGGTTTGGATGCGAATAATTCTTTCGCAGTTGCGAATCGCTGTCCACCCGGATATCCGGTATAGCGTGTATAAACTTTTTCTGATCCTTTTTTACCGGTGAAACGAACTTTATCGGCATTGATGATCACCACATTATCTCCGCAATCCACGTGTGGTGTATAGGAAGTTTTGTGTTTTCCGCGAACGAGGTACGCCACTTTAGAAGCGAGGCGGCCTACAGTCTCATTTTCTGCATCAACAAGCAACCATCCTTTTTGCACAGTTGCTTTATTAGCAGAAATCGTTTTGTATGACAAGGTATCCACTTGGTTATCAGTTAAATATTGATTGTTTCGACTGAATTGTCCCGTTTATGGGGGTGCGAAGATAATGACAATTTATTACCTGACAAATTTTATACAACATTAATAGCTTGAAAAAGAAGCCATTTACAGCAATGGAAAATCGCCTTCCGGCACTTCAAATCCTTATTCCTACAACCAATACATCATCTACCTGTTCGAGTTCATTTTTCCAATCATGGAATTCAGTTTCAATTTTTTCGTGTTGTTCTTTTCCATTCATTTCCGAAAGATGAACAACGAGTTCTTTCATCTGCCTGTACTTATATTTTTTTCCGTCTTTGCCACCAAACTGATCTGCAAATCCATCGGTGAACATATACAGCATATCATTTTTGCAAAGTGAAACAGAATGTGAACGGAATGATTTCATTTCTCCTTCATGAACGCCCACAGGAAAATTATCCGTTTCAAATGCAGTTAGTTTTCCATCACGCACCAGCCACAACGGATTATTCGCACATGCAAAATCCACTTTTGTTTTATCGGAATTGAAAATGCACATCACCATATCCATTCCATCGCGCACCGATTTATTCTCATCGCCCTCGTGATGCAGCGCTCGAATGACTTTATCGCGCAGCGCATTCAGTATTCCGCCGGGATCCGTCACTTTTTTTTCGACGATGATCTCCGAAAGAAATGCAGCACCCATTACACTCATGAATCCACCGGGAACACCGTGCCCGGTACAATCGGCCACCGCAAGAAAAAATTTTCCTTCATTCTCCGTGAACCACCAGAAATCGCCACTCACAATATCGCGCGGTAAATAGAAAATAAATGAATCGCTAAAATTTTTGAGAAGCAGGTCGGGATCGGGCAAAACAGCTTCCTGTATCCTGCGCGCGTACGTGATGCTGTCGGTAATATTTTTATTTTTTTCACCGATGATCGCATTTTTTTCCGTGAGTTGATCATTGGTTTTCCTTCGCAGTTTATTCCGGTTGTAAAGAATGAAAAGTATGATCAGCAATAAAAATACGCCGGCAACCAAAGCAGTTACATAAGTATTCGTGAGTTTTCCATCGGCTTCCAGCTGACGGATGCGGCTCGCCGATCGTTCGCTGTCATAAAGCGCTTCGAGTTCGCGCTGATGGCGCAGCACTTTTTCATTGAGAAGTGAATCTTTCATCGCATCATATTTTTTCAAAGCATCGAGTGATCGCTGCGGATCATTCATCGCTTCATACAAATCAGAAAGACTCAGCCATGTTTCCTTTTCCTGTTCCGTCATCCCGATCATCCGGAAAAGATCCATCGCTTCCATATATTTTGTTTCTGCATCCTTGTAATGATGAAAACGGAAAAGCAGGTAACCGTGATCGTAAATTGCCTGCGCTTTATCATAATCATCCTGCATGGAATCAAGAATAGCAATACAGCGGTTGATGAGCATCTCCGAACGAACAGAATCTCCTTTCTGAATGTAAACGGAAGAAAGTCCGCTAAGCGCGTGCGCTTCATAATCGGGACGTTTTAATTCGCGCGCATAACGAAGTGAAGTTGTAAATGCATCAATGGCTTTATCAAGACTGTCAATGTCAAGATAAATTGAACCGAGATTATTATAGACAACAGCCAGCCCGCGTTTCGATTTCAATTCAAGATAAATACTGAGCGAGCGGCTCGCACAGTCGTACGCCTTTTTTTTCTCCCTGAGTGTTTTGTACACCAATGAAAGATTCATCCACGAAGTGGCCTGGTTGTAACGGTTGCCAATAGAATCGGCGATCTGCAAACAACGATTGTGTGAGTCAATGGCTTTATTGTATTCGCCCATGTCTTCGTAAATCGTTCCAAGACTATTGTAAGCAAGTATCATTCCCTTCGGAAAATTGATCTTCCGTGAAAGTTCAAGCGCTTCTTCGCAGTATTTCAAACCCACAGCAAGATTTTCATAACTCGTATCCCAGCCAATATCATTCAGCGCAACCGCACGCGTAGTATCCTCAATATTTGTTTTTATCAGTACGAGATTCCTGTGCAGCCGGTCTTTTTCCTGTGCATTCACAATGATCGGAAAGAAAAGTAAAAAAGAAAAAAATGCGATACGCATGCGTCAAAAGTAGCAAAACAAAACTGTGCGTTTCTTCCGGTCAGCAGCGGATACCGATGACAAGAATATCATCGATCTGATCCAGTCCGCCTTTCCATTCAAGAATTTCTTTTTCAAGTATCCTTTTCTGCTCGCTCATTTTTTCGCGGTGGATCTTCAGTAATAATTCTTCAAGTTGTTTGTATTTGAATTTTTTCCCCCTTGGCCCACCGAACTGATCGGCGTAACCGTCGGTGAAAATATAAATGCAATCGTTTTTCTCCAATGGGAATTCCTTATTCGAAAAAAGATTTCCGTCATTCACAAAAGCACCGACCGGAAATTTATCGCCTGCCAGTTCAATTCTTTTTCCATCGCGTATGATCCACGCAGGATTGTATGCGCCTGAAAATTCAAGGATCATTTTTTTCCGGTCAATGGAACAGAGTGCGATATCCATACCATCCTTCACGGAAGTTCCGTCGCCTGCAGTACGCAGAATTTTAGAGAGATTTTTACTCACGGCATTCAACATCAGCGAAGGTTTGTTCAACCCGAATTCGTTCAGCGCCTGGTTCATCAGGTTATATCCCAACAGCGACATGAATGCGCCGGGAACGCCATGGCCCGTGCAATCCACTGCAGCAACAAGAACCGCATCACCCCATTGTTCAATCCAATAAAAATCTCCGCTCACAATATCTTTCGGTTTATAGAGAACGAATGATTCGGGAAGCAGCCGGCTGATAATTTTTTCCGGCGGCAAAATGGCTTCCTGTATGCGCCGCGCGTACGTGATGCTGTCGGTGATGTCTTTATTTTTCTGCTGAATGATCTCTTCGTCTTTTTTTCGCTGTGTAATATCCGTATCCACGATGATCAGTCGCTGGAGCATTCCGTTTTCACCGAATACAGGAGTGAGTGTTGATGATTCCCAGATGGATCCGCCTTCCGGATTTTTATTGAGTGACTCGTACACAATCGATTTTTTTTCGCGTACTGCTTCATCCACGATAGCTCTTACCCGCGGATTATTACTGATCTCGAAAATTGTTTTCCCTTTTTTCGCTTTCAGTTCTTCGATCGTGATGCCGTTCCATCTCGCAAAACTTTCATTCGCCCATTCTATTTCTCCCTGCGCATTCATGATGAGAACGATATTCTCGGTGGAACGCGCCACGATGGACAATCGTTCGAGTTCGGTATTCTTTACTTCGATGAGTGATTTCTGTGCTGCGAGAATGGAAGCAGTTTTCCTGTTGGCACGATAACGGGTGTAAACGAAAAGGGCGATAATGAAGAGCAGGATGAGTCCGGCTGAGATGATGTAAATGGTAAGCGTACCGATTTTATTTTCTTTATTCAGTTCCGAAATTTGTTTTTTATTCTGCTCACTTTTATATTTTGCTTCGAGGTCGCGCGTGAGCTGAAGATTTTTTTCGTTCAATAATTTTTCCGAAGCGTTTGTATAATCCTGCTGTGCGCCGAACGCTTTTTCATAATCGCCTTTGAAAGCGTAGGACATGGCAAGCGACTGGTAGATATTTTTTTTAAGATCGGTAGCGTTGGCTTTTTCCGCATAGCTTTCGGCGTTCAGTGCAAACTCAATACTCTTGTCATAATTTTTCTGATCGCCGTAAACAGAAGAAAGATTTACCAGCGCCAATGCAATTCCCCTGTTGTCCGATTTTTTTTGGCTGATGTTAACCGTCTGCTGGTAATAGGAGATCGCTTTTTCAAAATCTCCTTCTGCTTTATAATAACTCCCGATATTGTTCAGTGAATTCAATTGCGCGTCGGTATTGCCGATGCGTTCACTTAAAGCCAGTGCAGCAAAATAATTTTTCAGCGCATTTGCATTATCATGAGTTGCAAACTGAACAACGCCCATGTTATTCATGACCTCGCACATGCCGGCCGAATCTGCGGTACTGGAATAAATACCGAGGGCGAGATTGAAATTGTCGGAAGAATTTTTCAGATCGCCCTGGTAATAATCGAGCAAACCGATATCCTGGTAAACAGATGCTTCCCCGTCTTTGTCATTAATGGCTCCGTAAATTTTCAACGCGTCGAGATAAAAAGAAAGCGCGCTGTCTGATTTGTTCTTCACGAGATACAGGTTTGCACGCAGGGTGGTTGCACGTGCGAGGCCTTTCTTATAATTTATTTTTTTTGAAAGTTGTCCGGCCTGCGAAAAATAATCGGCGCATTTATACTCATCCGTGTAAAGCAATTCGCGGCTGAGCTGATTCCACGCATCCACGCGCGCGGTCCCGTCGGGCATTTTTTCTGCCGCCGCTTCCAGCGAATCGGTTTTATCCTGCTGCGCCTGCAGGAACGCTGTGAACTGAAAAAATAATAGTGCCGCTAAAAAAGTTCTCATTCGCAATGAAAAAATAGAAAGGTTCAGTTCTTCCGTGAAATATTTTTCTCGATGTATTTTTCATTCGGCAATAAAGAATCCTGTATGCGTTTTGCGTAATGAATACTGTCAATAATCTCTTTGTTTTTTTCTTCCACCAGTGATTTCTGCTCTTCCACGGCGAGTTTCTGTTTTTCGATCAGCAATTTCTGCCTGCGTGAAATTCGCAGCGATCTGAAAATGATGACAGCAATGAAAGTAATGAGCAGTGCGACCGCCGCAATGAAAAGCAATAAGATTCGCTGGCGTTTGTTTTCTTCCGCAGAAATATCCTGCAGCCGTTTTGCATCTTCCTGCTGAACGGCAAGTTGTTTATCGAAATCAGATTTGGCAACAAGCCGCCCTATCTCCCGGCTTTTCTCTTCATTCACGAGCGAATCTTTAGCTGCTGAATAATTTTTGTACGCGTTGAATGCTTTTTCCCACTGACCTGTTTGCGAATATAATTCGCTGAGCATTTCATCTGTTGTTTTAATGTCTTCATTCGATCCGAGACTGTCGGCGAGATGCAGCGCAAAAAGAAAAGTTTTTTCTGCTCCCGCAAAATCTTTTTTCTTCATATAAACTTCACCGATGTTCTGTTCGATGCGCGAATAATATTCGAGTTGGCCTATAGAAATATCAATGTCACGCGCACGGAAATAGAAAGTGAGTGCGGTGTCAATATTCCCGAGATGAAAATAATTCTCGCCGAGATTTGCAAGCACTGATGCAGTAGCATTCTTATCGTCTGTTTTCTCTGCAAGCTTCAGCGCTTTTTCATTGTATGATTTCGATTGCGCGTAATCCTTCATGTCGGAATACACAATTGCAATATTGATAAGATCGGCAGTGGATCCTTCCTCATCTTTCAGCGAATCATCGAGGTGAAGCGCTTTCAGGTGATAAGCAAGTGCATTGCGTGAATCGCCCTGCCGGTGATAAATATTTCCGATGTTCCCGTAATTCACTGCAAGGCCCGAAGCATCGTGAGATTCTTCATCAATTTTCACCGATCGCAGAATATAATCGAGCGCATGGGCATAGTCGCCCTGGTCGTAGTAAACCATGCTGAGATCGGCTGTGGCGAGTGAAATCCCTTTTTTATTTTTTGCGGAATCAGCAATATGAAATGCTTTATCGAAATAAAGAAGTGCAGTCGCATTATCGCTCTGTACATAACTCACCGCGCCGATTGCGACCAGGCAACTGATCTTTCCATAAGTGTAATTTAGTTTTTGTGCGAGCGCCAGGCCTTCCTTTCCCGATCTCACTGCATTGTCTATTGCGCCAATTTCCTGTTGTTGCCAGCTCAATCGATCGAGATGCAACACTTTCATCGTGTCTTCTTTGTCGTGCGCGATCAATCGTTGAAGCGAATCGATCTTCGACTGCTGGGAGAACAGTTGAACCGGGAAAAATAAAAAAAATAAAATACGACGCATGGAGAAATTATTTTTTCAGGTTCCGCTCAATGTATTTCATATTCGGCAATAAAGAATCCTGTATGCGTTTTGCGTAATGAATGGAATCGAGAATATTTTTATTTTTTTCTTCGATCTCTTCATTCAGTTTTTTCAATTCCACATTTTTAAGGCGATGGATCTCTGCCTCCTGTTCACTTTTCTCCGTTGCATATTTCTGCTGAAGAGAACTGATACGGTTGGAAGTTGCTTCGCCCGAGATCAGCGATTCCACCTCAAAGAATTTTTCGAAATAAAAAAGAGCTTTCTCTGCATCATGTTCTTTTTTATAAACTTCATACAACATTTTATTGCAGCGGCTCTCTTTTAATTTGGCGCCGCTTTCCTCAGAAAGTTTCAGGGCAGACTCAAGCAATTTTTTCGACTCACCCGTTTTCCCATTCTGCAGGTGAAGTTCAGCAAGTTCCAATTGAGAAGTAATTATTCCCTGGATGTATTTCAATTCCATTCTCAGCTCCAGCGCTTGAGTAAGATATTTTTCTGCTTCCGAATCCTGCTTCAGTTTTTTATACAATACACCGAGGTCATTGAGCGCACGGCTCTCGCCGGTTTTGTGCCCGCATTTTTTATAATTCTCCAGCGACTCCGCGTTGATCTGGAGCGCTTCTTCAAAATTCCCCTGCTGAATTTCGATGAACGCAATTCCCGAAAGACATCGCGCAAGTGCGTAGGTATCACCCTGCGAGCGTGCGCGTAATTCGGCTTCCCTGAAATGTTGCAGCGCCACTTCATAATTTTTAAGATCGGTATAAAAAACGCCGAACTGGTAGGAAGACCACGTCAGATCGTAATTCGAATTATTTTTTTCTGCAAACTGCCGGGAATGAAATGCCTGCTTAAAAGCTTTTTCTCTTTTACCGAGGATCCAGTTATGCACAGCAAAATAACTCAGCGCAGGCCCAAAGTCTCCTTCGCTGTCCGATTCAAACAGTGCTTCTGTCTGATCGAGCAATTGGTCTGCCTCCGTAATGTTGCCGGTTTCGCGCTGGTAATACGACATGCACATGAGCATCATCGCCTGCCCGCGCGTACTTCCGATCTTCAATGCAACATCATAATATTTCTTCGCGTATGAATTACATTCTTCGAGGAGAAAATCGATAGCGTTGAAAGCAAACCCACATACGAGATCGATCTGGTCACGTTCATCCTTTGTTGCCTTCAGCTGTTCTTCCAGCCATTCAACGGAGAAATACATAACGGCAAGATAAGAAAACAAAAAATGAATTTTGGGGTCAGGAAATACGGAAACCCATCACGAGAATATCATCCACTTGCGCAAGTTCTCCTTTCCATTCGAGGTGGTTCCGTTCAAGAATTTTTTTCTGCTCTTCGAAAGGTTGTGAAGAAATTTTCAGCAGCAATTCCTGCAATGGTTTGTACTTGAATTTTTTTCCCTGCCCGAATGAACCGAATTTATTTTTATCGGTCAGGCGGGCGCGCTCACCACCGAACTGATCGGCGTAACCATCGGAAAAAAGATAGACTACATCATTTTTTTCGGGAGTCAATCGCTGGAGCCGGAAGGGCTGCGATTCACCATAATGTTTTCCCACCGGCATTTTATCTGCTTTGTATTCGATGCATTTTCCATTGCGCACGATCCACAGCGGATTATTCGCCGCAGCAAATGAAATTTCATGGGTTTGTTCGTCAATGCAGCACAGCACGGCGTCCATGCCATCACTGTTCTGCGAATTACTTTTTGTTCCGAGTGATGCTATGATGCGGTCACGCACATAACCGAATATCTCAGCGGGCGAATTGATATTTTTTTCATTCACGGCTTCATTCAGAAAAGAAATGCTCAGCAGCGACATGAAAGCGCCCGGAACGCCGTGCCCGGTACAATCGGCAGCGCAGAGAAAAATTTTATTTTCTTTTTTCGTGACCCACCAGAAATCGCCGCTCACAATATCGCGTGGAAGAAACAAAACAAAAAAATCATTGAACAGAAGTTTCATCGTCTCTTCACTGGTCAGTAATGAATTCTGAATTTTGCTTGCATAGTTGATGCTATCAGTAATGTCTTTATTTTTTTCCGCGATGATCTCATTCTGCACTTCCAGTTTTTTATTTGATTCCGATTTTACACGGTAACGGTTGTAGAGCAGGAATGCAAATGCGGCAAGCAGCACGAATCCTCCAATAGCGATCGCGAGAAAAAGATTCTGACGGCCGTTTCGCAGATCGCCGATCTCATTTTTCTGTTTCAGCTCATCGATCTGGTTCTGCTGCCGGTCGCTTTCTAATTTATTCTTGAGATCGGTTATCGTATTTGCATTCGCAGTACTGATGAGACTGAATTCAAGCGTATCGTACCGGACTGAATTCAGGTAAGCATTTTTATAATCGCCCATTCCTTCATAACAAATTGCCAGACTCTGGTAATTCGTTGCGAGCAGATCACTCAATTCAAGTTTCCGGCACACCTCAATACTTTTGTTCACGAAACCGATCGCTTTGACGAATTCGTTTTTCATTCTGTAAAATCGTCCGTAATTGGAAAAAGAATAAGCGAGATTGGAACTATCGTTCAGCGCAAGAATATATTTCATTGCAGAATCTGTGAGCGCGATCGCCGTATCGTATTTATCCATGTCGCCGTAAACAAGAGCGAGATTGTTGAGCGCGCTGATCATTCGCGAAGTATTTTTTTCTTCGACAGCAATATTTAAGTATTGCTCGTAATAATCTTTTGCTTTCGGAAGATATTCGGGATGATCATCAATCTGCATGTAATAAATGTTCCCGAGATTTCCGAGAATGACTCCTTCCTTAATGCGATTGTGCAATTTTCTCGAGAGTGTGAGTGCTTTTTCATAATACGGAGCCGCAGCAGCGAAAAGATCCTGGTGTGCGTAAAGATTACCAATGCCGTTATTCACTATGAGTAATCCCGCATCATAATGAATACTGTCGGCAAGACTCAGCGCCGGAAAAAGATCTTTCGATGCATTCACATAATCGCCTTCATTCATATAGCGGACGCCCAGTGAAAAAAGCGCTTCCGTTTTTGCGCGGGGCTCGTTCAGTTCATAAGCCAATTGCACCGACTGTTGCGAGCAACGGAATGCAACGTCATTATCGGTATGCGATTTTTCTTCTGCTATGTTAATGAGCGAACGCACGCCGGAAGTATCATGAGGAATTTTCTGAAAAAAAACGGAGAGCGTATCTGTTTTTCCTGCGTGAAGAAAAACAGGGAGGAAAAGAAAAATAAGAATGCGGCGGATCACAGGTAAAAGTAGGAAAGGTTGGTCAAGTTGTTCGTATTGGTTTTCTGTTTTCTGTTTTGTTGCGAATGCGAGCGCACTGAAAACCGACAACAGAAAACTATTTCACTTTTTCCTTGATCACCGAAAGTTCTTTCCCAACTTTCTCAAATGCAGCGATCGCTTTATCGAGATGTTCTTTCTCGTGCGCGGCGCTCAGTTGTACGCGAATGCGCGCCTGTCCTTTCGGAACCACCGGGTAGAAAAATCCGATTACGTAAATTCCTTCGTCGAGTAATTTTTCGGCGAACTGCTGCGCGAGTTTTGCATCGTACAACATGACCGGAACAATTGCTGAATCTCCTTTTCTGAATTCCAAACCTATTTTTTCCATTCCCGCTTTGAAATAATTCACGTTTCCTTCCAGTTTGTCGCGCAGTGCTGTGGTTTCACTCAGCATATCGAACACGGCAATGGATGCGCCCACAATGGAAGGTGCCAGTGAATTGGAAAATAAATACGGACGGGAACGTTGTCGCAACATTTCAATAATTTCTTTTTTCCCGGTGGTGAATCCTCCCATCGCACCGCCCAATGCTTTTCCTAAAGTTCCGGTAATGATGTCCACTCTTCCCATTGCACCACTTGCTTCGGTTGCACCACGCCCTGTTTTCCCAATGAAACCGGTCGCGTGACTTTCATCCACCATCACCAGCGCATTGTATTTGTCAGCGAGATCACAGATCTTATTTATCGGCGCCACAAATCCGTCCATGGAAAAAACGCCGTCGGTCACAATTATTTTAAAACGACAATTCGCCGCAGCTTTCAACTGCGTTTCAAGATCACTCATGTCGGAATTCTTATAACGGAAACGCTGCGATTTGCAGAGACGAACGCCGTCGATGATAGAAGCGTGATTGAGTTCATCAGAAATGATCGCGTCGTTTTCCCCGAAGAGCGGTTCGAACACTCCGCCGTTCGCATCGAAGCAAGCGGCGTAGAGAATTGTATCTTCCGTCTGATGAAACTTCGCAATTTTTTCTTCCAGCGTTTTGTGAATGTCCTGTGTTCCGCAAATGAAACGCACGCTTGACATTCCATAACCGTGTTCGTCCAGCGTTTTGTGCGCAGCAGCAATTACTTTTGGATGAGAAGAAAGTCCGAGATAATTATTCGCGCAGAAAATAATTACTTCTTTTCCGTTGACCGTGACCACAGCTCCCTGCGGAGT
Organism: Bacteroidota bacterium; assembly: GCA_016194975.1. Classification (NCBI taxonomy): domain Bacteria; kingdom Pseudomonadati; phylum Bacteroidota; species Bacteroidota bacterium. The sequence continues at coordinate 81,875 of JACQAM010000004.1, read as the reverse complement.
TGTAATCACGCGTTCGTGTTTGAAGAGCCCGGCTTCTTCGATGGATCTTAATTCTTGCCGGAGAAATTCTTTGTAGTGGCTGTACATGATAGTTTCGGGTTCAGTGTTTAAGGTTCAAAGTTAAAAATTAGGGTGATGAGGAGCGTATCGCCGGTTCTTCAAATTCACACCCTGAAAAATTTCCTGCATCACTTCAAATAATCAGGAAAAATTTTTCGACCACGCTGTTTTTTTTTGCCAGTCGATTTTTCTCTTTTATGGATCGCTATTAAAAAATTCGCTTTCAACATTCGTAAACAAAATTCAGCGACGTCCACATTTTTACTAAATTCGCTGAAACCCCAATCGCTTGAATCCCGATCCATTCTTTAACTCCGTAAAGGAGTCCGTTCCGAATATTTTTGTTCACAACATACGGAAGTTTTCCGATGAGATCATTTTCGATTGATAAGATCGGATCAGTTATTGAAAAAAATCATTTAATAAAATTTTAAACCTAACGCAATTCAAATGAAACAACCAACTACCCTTTACCAAAGAAATCTATCCGGCGGTTTAAAATTATCTGCTGTTGTAGCAGCTCATCTTTTTTATTCAAGCACTCACGCGCAAACAACTTTCAACTATACCGGTGGTGTGCAAACTTACACCGTACCAGTTGGAGTGACCAGCATCGGCATTGATGTTAATGGAGCACAAGGCGGCGCTGCCTACTACACATCGCCTGTAGGCACTGGCGGACTCGGAGGAAGAACACAAGGTGTTTTGTCTGTTACGCCAGGAGAAGTTTTACAGATCAATGTTGGCGGCGTTGGTGGCAATGCATTCAGTTCTGTTGGTGGATCAGCAGGATATAATGGCGGAGCAAACGGCGGAAATTATACCGATGGACAAGCAGGCGGCGGCGGCGGCGGTGCTTCCGATATCAGGCGCACCCCGTATGCTTTGAGTGACAGAGCAGCGGTTGCAGGCGGCGGTGGCGGCGCGGCTTCCTGTTCAGGAACTGGATATAACGGAGGAGCTGGTGGTGGATTGATTGGAGGAACTCCTGCGGTTGCATGTGGTACACCGAATAATTCTTCTACTGGTGGAACTCAATCTGCCGGTGGAATGGGTGGAAGTTATACAGGATGGTGTTCTGCAGGTTCAGGAATTTTTGGTAGCGGAGCAAGTGGATGCAGTCCTTCCGGCGGCGGCGGCGGCGGCGGCGGATATTATGGCGGCGGCGGTGGAGCGTGGATGGGTGGTGGCGGTGGTAGCAGTTTCACCAATGGAACTGTTACGAGCGTTACACTTTCACAGGGAATAAGAAACGGCAATGGGCAAATCATTATTTCCATTCTCTATTACGCGACGATCACACAAACAGCACCTATTCTCTGCAACGGACAATCTACAGGATCACTCACTGCAACTCCCAGTGGAGGCACAAGCCCTTATACTTATTCCTGGTCACCTACAGGAGGAACTTCTGCAACCGCAAGCGGATTACCAGCCGGAACTTACACCGTAACAGTTACTGATGCATCGATGAATGTCACCACTCAAACATTTGCACTCACACAACCGACCCCGGTTACAATGTCGGCTGCCTCACAAACGAATGTGAACTGCAATGGCGGAATGAATGGATCTGCCTCAGTAAATTCCGCCAGCGGTGGTATCGGCCCTTATTCTTATGACTGGACGCCCGGAACTCCGGCAGGGGATGGCACCACAGGTGTTACCGGTCTTGCAGCAGGCACCTGGACCTGCACGGTTACAGACGCCAACAGTTGTACTGCAACACAACTGTTCACGATCACCGAACCTTCGGCGCTCAGCTCCGCTTCTTCTGCTACTTCAATTGCATGCAACGGGGGAACAAGCACGGTAACAGTTACTGGTTCCGGCGGAACTGCTCCTTACACCGGCACGGGCACATTTACGGTTAGCGCTGGAACGTATTCTTATTTAGTGACGGACGCCAACGGATGTACCAGCACAACAAATATTACGGTTACTGAACCGACCTTGCTGGTAGTTTCTTCTTCTGCAACAGATGCATTGTGCAATGGAGGAAATGGAACGATCACCGTTTTTGCTTCGGGTGGAACTGCACCCTATACCGGCACTGGAGTTTTCTCAGTTACTGCCGGAACTTATTCTTATATCGTAACAGATGCGAATGGTTGTACCAGTTCCACTTCTGCAACTGTTGCAGAGCCAACTGCAATTTCTACTTCTGTTGCACAGGTGAATGTTTCTTGCAATGGTGGTTCAGATGGTTCTATTACTCTTACGGTGAGTGGGGGAACCCCTCCGTATTCATTCAATTGGAACAGCGGAACATATTTCACGCAAAATCTTTCCGGGTTAACAGCAGGAACTTATTCAGGTGTGCTTACAGATGCGAATGGTTGTACTGATGCAGGAATCGTGGTCATCACTGAACCTCCTGCCCTCGTTGCAACAATTACTTCTGCTACCAATGCATCTACATGTGGAGGAACTGATGGAGCAATCGACATTACCGTTACCGGCGGAACTCCCGGTTACATGTATCTCTGGAATACATCAGTAACAACAGAAGATATTTCCGGAGTGAGCGCAGGAACTTATTCAAATACCGTAACGGATACAAACGGCTGCACAACTTTCATCAGTGTTGATCTTACCGATCCGAATCCTCCTTCAGTTACGCTTGCACTTGCTGTTGATACGGTTTGTGCTGCTGATGGAATTTTTGCACTCAGCGGTGGTTCTCCTGCAGGCGGTTCTTATTCGGGAACGGGCGTGAGTGCCGGATCATTTGATCCTTCTGCTGCCAATGCGGGAAACAATACGATCACTTACACTTACACCGACGGTGTTACGGGTTGTACCGGAACTTCTACCGGAAATATTTTTGTGGATGCATGCACAGGAATAAATTCTGCAATTTCCGTTAATGATAATTTCAGTATTCTTCCGAATCCTAATAATGGAACATTCACATTTGTTCTTCAGTCGAATGAAAGCGCCGATGTGATGATCTATGATGCATTGGGACAATTGGTGAATGCTCAGAAAGTTCAGCCGGGAGTTCAGCAGCAACTCAATATCGCTAAGCCCGGTGTCTTTATGGTTACTGTTGTTACTGCCGATGGTCATCGAAGCTCGCAACGAGTAGTGGTAAACAAGTAGAATTATTTTTGCTGGGATGAGAAGCCGCCTTTGAAAAGAGGCGGCTTTTTTTGAAATGGATATTGTGTAAATGAATCTGCCGATTCGCAATTCGTATATTCGTCCCGAACTTGTTCGGAATAATTCGGAATCAATGAAAAAGAAAATTTTACTCCTCGGCTCCGGCGAACTCGGAAAAGAATTCGTGATTGCGGCGAAACGCCTTGGGCAATACGTGATCGCGGTCGATTCGTACAACGATGCTCCTGCACAACAGGTGGCGGATGAGCGCGAGGTCATTTCCATGCTCGACGGTAATGCGCTCGATGCGGTTGTGTTAAAACACAAACCCGATATCATTGTTCCCGAGATTGAGGCGATACGCACGGAACGTTTTTACGATTACGAGAAGCAGCACATCCAGGTGGTGCCGAGTGCTCGTGCGGCCAATTATACAATGAATCGCAAAGCAATCCGCGATCTCGCCGCGAATGAACTTGGTTTGCGCACCGCAAAATATGCGTATGCAAAATCGCTGGAAGAATTCCGCGAGGCGATTGATGCCATCGGAATTCCCTGCGTGGTGAAACCCCTCATGTCTTCGTCGGGCAAAGGACAAAGCGTCGTGAAAACAGAATCGGAAATTGACAAAGCGTGGAATTATGCCATGAGCGGATCGCGCGGTGATCTTGTGGAAGTGATCGTGGAAGAATTCATAAAATTTGAATCAGAGATAACTCTATTGACGATTACACAAAAAAATGGTAAAACACTTTTCTGTCCGCCTATCGGGCACCGGCAGGAGCGTGGCGATTATCGTGAAAGCTGGATGCCACACCCCATGGGAGAAAAGCATCTTGAAGAAGCGCAGCACATGGCCGATAAAGTAACACGCGCACTTTCCGGTTATGGAATATGGGGCGTTGAATTTTTTCTCGCGAAAGATGCCTCGACCGGGCTCGGCACAGGTTCTGTTTATTTTTCCGAATTATCACCGCGCCCGCACGACACGGGCATGGTCACGCTTGCGAACACGGTTCCCCTCAATGAATTTGAATTGCATCTGCGCGCCATTCTCGGTTTGCCCATTCCCGATCTTTCGCTACTGCGCGCAGGCGCTAGCGCGGTGGTGCTCGCCGCGAAAGAAGGAGTTCCAATGATCTCGGGGCTGGCAGAAGCGCTCGGCGAAAAAAATGCGGATGTAAAAGTATTCGGGAAACCGGTCACGCGCCCGTACAGGCGCATGGCAGTGGCGCTGGCGTGGGATGAAGTGGGTTGTGATATAACACAACTCGTGGAAAAGGCGAAGGCCATAGCGGCGAAAGTGAGTGTCTGAAAAATTACACCGACTATGAACAAATCAATTCTGGGCATCTCTAATAACTTCGAACTGCAGCGTTGGGCTACGTCCTCAAAATCCTCATTTACGAATAGTAAATCCCGCCTTGCATTTCTGTGTTTTTAGAGATGCCCTTCTATTAATAAATCATAAAAAAGTGAAACGAGTTCTTTTACCAGTATTCTTTTTTATTTTTTCAGCGACCTATTCGCAAAAAATAAAAACAAAAACGGTTGTCCGGAATGACTCCACCCGTTTTACCATTCGGATCTATCCTGCTTTGTACGATTCTTCACTTACAGATCAGCAGGTAATGAACGGTGTCGACACATTGCCGCTTCGGTTTCCCTTTGGGAAATATTATTTCACACTGTTCAAAGACGACACAACAAAATTCGCACAATCCGTATTGAAATTCCGCGGATTCGGTTTGCTGAAAGGGAAATATAATTTCGCCACCTATTATAAGAACGGCAATTTCACCTGTGTTTCTGTTTACAACCGGGAAAAAGTTCTCGACGGAGGTTATGCCGAGTATTTTGAGAATTCTCTTCCCAAGGTCACGGGACGTTATCATAACGGAAAAAAAAGAGGCCGGTGGAGATATTATGATGAAGACGGAAAATTATTGAAGATTGAAACTTACAAACGCACAGGAGAAATGACCGAAAAGAAATTCGATAAACCTTCGAAAAATCTTACTACAGGTAATTGGCCGCAACGTCCCGACGGAAGACCTTATGTGATCCGATAAATTTTCATACTGATTTCCCTTATTTTCTCAGGGAGAAAAATTCTATCCGCGAAAATCCTCGGCTTAATTCAACCTGTAAAATTTTCCCGGCAAACTTTTTATCACTCCCGAAAATTCCATTTGCAAAAGCAGCGCGGAAACTTTTCCCATCCCGAGTTCACTCGCCACGCAGATCTCATCGATGTACACATTTCCTTTGTCGCGCATCAGTTCTACAATTTTCATTTCTTCCTGTGAAAGATCCAGCGGCAAAGAAGTTTGGATTTTGGATTTTGGATTTTGATTTTTTGTTTCGTCATCCCAACCCATGAATTTCACCAGGTCGGCTGCCGAATCAATGAGTGAAGCTTTGTGATTCTTGATCAGTTTGTGGCATCCCGCAGAAAATTCATCGTTCACTCTTCCCGGGAATGCAAACACATCACGGTTATAATTATTTGCAAACTCTGCCGTGATCATTGATCCGCCGCTCGCACCGGATTCAACCACCACGATCGCATCGCACAACCCGGCAACAATACGATTCCTCATTGGGAAATTCTCCTTGTCAGGTTTTGTCCCGGTTGGAAAATCAGTGAGCAACCCGCCGCACTTCGTCATTTTACGCGCCACATTTTTATGCGCCGCCGGATAAAGTTCATCGAGTCCGTGAGCAAGAACGCCGATCGTGGGAATTTCATTTTTCAATGCGGCTTTGTGCGCAAGCACATCCACACCGTAAGCAAGCCCGCTGATGACGATCACCTCATTTGCTTTAAGATCATCCACTAATTTTTCCGTCAGCATTTTTCCATACTCCGTCACATTGCGCGTACCCACAATACCCACCGTGCGCGTGTGAGAAAGATCAGTGTTCCCTTCGAAGTAAAGCACAACGGGAGAATCGTAACATTGTTTTAAACGATTCGGGAATTTTGCATCAGCATAAAAAAGAATTTCTATTCCATTCTTTTTGCAGAATGAAATTTCTTTTTCTGCGCGGAACAGTATTGATTGGTCGCGCAGCGCTTTCACCACTGCCGGAACCACGTAAGGGATCTGCAGCAGGTTGTTTTTCTTCTCGCGGAATACAGCGGAAGCACATCCGCAACTGGCCACTAATCTTTTTGCGGTGACGGGCCCGATGCCCGGTAACATGTTTAAAGCGACCTGAAATACTCTTTCGTCGAAATCCATATTGTAACTACAAAGCTTATTATATACATTGCAAACTCTCCCGATAGCTATCGGGACTAAAAAACAAAAATGACCTTTAACAGATCAGGGCGACAAAAATACAAAAGCAGTCGGCTAAAAAAAGTTTCATTTGTTTTTTTCATCCTCTTTTCTTTCTGGGGATACCGGATTCATTCGCAACAGGCGTACATCACCGGAATGGTGAAAGATAGTTTGTCGGGCGAAGCGCTCATTGGTGTGGTTGTGCAAGCGGGAAGCACCGGGGCAATTACAGATGTGGGAGGAAATTATTCTCTGAAAGCAGATTCCGGCGAAATAAAAGTTTCTTTCCGGTACGTGAGTTATCGCAATGAAGAAAAAACGGTTCATGTGAATGCAGGAGAAACCGTAAAGCTCGATCTGCTGATGGTGAATGATTCGAAGACGATGGGCATTGTCGTCGTTTCTTCCGGGCGTTATGAGCAGAACATCGGTGAAGTTCCGGTGTCGATGGAAGTTTTAAAACCAAAACTTATCGAGAATAAAGGAACTACCACAATGGAAACGATCATGGACCAGGTGCCCGGTGTTTCCATGACTGACGGGCAGGCGAATATTCGTGGAGGAAGTGGTTACAGTTATGGTTCGGGTTCGCGCGTGTTATTGGTTGTTGATGATATGCCGCTGCTTTCCGGTGATGCGGGCGATGTGAAATGGAATTATTTACCAATAGAAAATGTTTCGCAGGTGGAAGTGATGAAAGGGGCATCATCCGCTTTGTTCGGTTCATCGGCGCTCAATGGTGTCATTCATTTCCGCACGGCCTATCCAACCGATCATCCGCAAACAACTATTTCTCTCATCAATGGATTTTACGGCGATCCCGAACGTGCAAGTTTAAAATGGTGGGGCGCGAACAATCCTGTTTTCAACGGAATAAATTTTTCGCACCTGCGACAGGTGGGGAATTTCGATCTCGTCATCGGCGGACATTTGTACAACGACCAGGGTTATCGTTATCTCGAAACAGAACAGCGCGAACGTTTGAATGTGAATACGCGTTATCGTTTTAAAAAAATCCCCGGGCTTTCCGCAGGCATCAACACGAATATGATGCGCACCACCGGCGGGCTTTTCATTATCTGGTACAACGATTCGCTTGCATACACTCCTTCAGGCAACACGCTGCAGCATTACACGAATTACCGCTGGAACGTGGATCCGTTCATTGTGTGGGCAACACCGAAAGGACATCATCACGCCTTGCGCACGCGTTATTTCGAAACAAAAAATCTGAACGACACGAAGCAGAGCGCAACAGCAGGATTCTATTACGCCGAATATCAATATCAATACAGATTCAATTGTGGCGTTACGTTCACGGCGGGCGCTGTGGGTACACGCACACTCGTGCGCGCAGAATTGTACCCGGGCGCCACTTCAGAACAAACACCCTGGTACGGAAAATTATTTCTCGGTGATTCGGTCACGCACACGTCCACGAATCTTTCCGGTTATTTCCAGGCCGATAAAAAATTCTTCGATAAATTATTTGTGACGATCGGTGTGCGCGGAGAATATTTCAAACTCGATACGGCAAAAACAAATTACGATCTGAAAATTTCGAAAAGCGATACGCTACATCTTCCGTTCCGCCCCGTGGTGCGCATCGGTGTGAATTATCAGATTGCAGAAGCAACTTATCTGCGCATTTCTTATGGACAGGGATATCGTTTTCCGTGTATCGCAGAAAAATTCATTCGCACCGAAACATCCGGACTGGAAATTTATCCGAATCTGAATCTGCAACCCGAAGACGGACAGAGTGCGGAAATAGGAGTGAAGCAGGGATTCCGCATCACGAAAAACTGGAAAGGATATGGCGATGCCGCCATTTACTGGATGCAATATCACAACATGATGGAATTTGCTTTTCACCAATGGGGAAACCCGATGACTGATCCTTTTTTCGGTTTCGGTTTTAAATCGCTCAATGTGGGAACAACCAGAATTCGCGGAGTCGATATGTCGGTGATGGGACAAGGACAGATCGGAAAATTCGGAGTTTCTCTTCTTGCAGGTTACACTTACATGGATCCAATCTCGCTTACATGGACAGCGGCGAAAGACACAAACATTGCAAATCCCGGTGCAGGAACGGCGTATTATAATATTCTCAAGTATCGTTACAAACACATTGCAAAATTCGACGGGGAAGTTTCTTATAAAAAATTCTCAGTCGGCGCCAGTATGCGTTACAATTCCTACATGGAAAATATCGACAAAATTTTTCTTGTTGCTGTTCCCGGCATTGCCGCCTACCGCGAAAAATTTCACACCGGCGATCTTGTTTTCGATACGCGCATCATGTACCAGTTGAATGATGTAACGAGAATTTCGTTCATCGCGAATAATATTTTCAATCGTGAGTACACGCAGCGCCCGGCCGACGTGCAGCCACCGCGGAATTTTGCGATGCAGGTGGTGCTGAAATTTTAATTGTCGCCTTCGACAAGCTCAGTCTGACAATCAGAATTGTTTAATGTGATTTCGCAATGAATTTATTCCCCTTCGAAAAAGTGATATTCAGGACAAAACTTCGAGAAAAGGAAGTAAAGTATAGAATTGTGAAGACTATAAATTCTAAAGATCTGAATTGGGGAAAAAGTTTTGATGGTAGAATTTCCGGTAATGAATTCCGAATTCACCGGTTGATCTGGTACAGGAATTCTTTTCTTCCGGAATTGAATGGGAAAATAATTTCAAATTCAGCTAGCATACTCATTGAGGTTGAAATGAAGATGTTCACTGCGGTAAGAGTCTTCATGATAATTTTTTGTGTTTTTGCATTCTTTGTTTTCATGGCTGGAATTTGGGCTTGCTTTGTAAACAGGGAGGTTATTTTATTTGTATTTGCCATTCCACTGATAATGGCTCTGATGATATTTGTTTCGAGAATTTCCTTTAAACTGGAAGTGAAAAAAGCCAAACAATCGTTTGCCGAATTGATTGAAGCAGAAATAATAAATTAGAAATCGCCATGTTCAACACTTTAGATCATTCAGATTCCGAATTCATGCATGGTCTATGGCCATACTGGATCGGCATTTATCTTTTTCTCTTTGGATGGAGTTTCTGTTGCTATCTCTTAATGAAAAAAACAAAAAAGGGAAGGAAGCTTGCTAAGATACTGGCAGCATTTTTTTTGGTTGGCAACTTCATTCACTTTCTGATCGCATTTAATTGGAGACCGATCCCATACGCCCCGAATTTTGGCCCGGGAGCGGGTTATATGATACTTTCTTTCTTTGAATTACTTCTGCTGCTTCTTGTTGCGATCATCTGGAGAATTTTAAACCGTAGAGTTCAGAAAGACTGAAAATTGAAATGCATTGCCAATTGGTAATTGACACATTGGTCATTGATCCGAGTTTGCCAATATCGTTTCAAAGTCAACCACCGTCATCGCGTCACTCACTTTATATTCCCCGATTGCCGTTCTTCTCAACGCAGTCAGATGCGCACCTGAATTCAATGCAACACCAAAATCTCGTGCGAGCGCGCGGATATAAGTGCCCTTGCTGCACACGACACGGAAATTTACGTCAATGAATTTACCTGGTCTTTTAATTTCAGAAATTTCAAATTTCCGTATTTCCACTTTTCTGGTTGGTAAAATCGTCTCGTCTCCTTTGCGCGCAAGTTTGTAAGCGCGTTTTCCATTTACATTGATCGCAGAAAATAACGGTGGACTCTGATCGATGACGCCGATAAATTTTTTTGTTGCATCACGGATCATTTCGTCTGAAATATGTTCTGTCGGGAAATACTGATCAATTTCCTTTTCAAGATCGGCCGATGCAGTAGTGGCGCCAATGCAGAATGTTCCGGTGTATTCTTTTTCCTGTTGCTGGAATTCTTCAATTCGCTTCGTGAATTTTCCTGTGCAGATGATGAGCAATCCTGTTGCGAGCGGATCGAGCGTTCCCGCGTGCCCGACTTTTATTTTCCCGCCATCGCGGGTAAGTAGTTTCAGATTATTTTTTATAAGCCAGCGGATCTTGTTCACCACATCGAAAGAAGTCCACTTTAGAGGTTTATCGATGAGCAGAATTTCTCCTTCGGCAAAATCGAATTTGCGCTGCATCAGAGAACAGTGAGCTTGAAGAAAAAGTAATTGATCACGATCACCGCTGTTCCGAGAACAATGCGGTACATTCCCCACATGCGGAAACCATAACGTTTCACGAGCCCGATGAAAATTTTTATCGCGAAGAGCGCAACAAGGAATGCAACAATATTTCCCACCGCAAGTAGTTTGATCTGGTCATGCGTGAACATTCCGTTCAGCTTTACATATTTATAAAGTTTGTAAACCGTTGCAGCCAGCATAGTGGGCACTGCAAGAAAAAAAGAAAATTCTGCCGCCGCACTGCGCGTGAGTTTCTGCTGCATTCCGCCAATGATACTCGCCGCACTTCTGCTCGTGCCCGGGAGCGCGATCGCGAGCACCTGCCAGCACCCGATGATGATTGCTTTTACAAATGAAATTTCTTTTTCTTCTTTGATCACCGGATTTTTAAACCAATTGTCGACGAAGAGCAGAATAATTCCTCCGCCGATGAGCGATCCTGCAATGAAAACAGGATTGCCGAGTTTTTCGTCAATGAAATCATTCAGTAATTTTCCGAAAACAAGAGCGGGAATAACGGCGAGAACAAGTTTTAAATAAAATCTGTAATCATTCAGTTTGATAAATTTTCTCCAATAGAGAACGACCACCGAAAGAATAGCGCCGAGCTGAATGGCAACCGTAAATGTTTTTGTGAATTCCTGTGTGGCAATTCCCATTCCCGAAGAAGCGATCACAAGATGACCTGTAGAAGAAACGGGAATGAATTCTGTAACGCCTTCAATGATGCCGAGTAAAATGGATTGAAAAAAATTCACTGGGGAGGATTACAGATTTTACGGATATACAGATTACTGATGAGGGTGTTGCGTAAGAAGAACAAATTGAGAATTTGAATCCGCGACGCGTATGCCTGCGGACAATTCTTAATCAGTACCCGCTTATTCCTGCTCCTTTGGTTTTTTCATGATGCCATACAGCACGATCGCGAAACCTGCCAATAGGGTTACCGGTGCGATGGTGATTCTGCGCGCAGAAAATATTTCGGGATTGAAATTTTCGGGTTTGTCAGCGCCGCCACCTATCATCAGCAGGTAACCGATCACGAGCACGACAATGCCGGCGAGAATGATCATGTAATTTTCTTTTCCGAATGCGAAAGAAGCTTCTGTGATCTCTTTTCTGCTTTCAGAAGCAACAGCTTTTTTCGGCTGCACTTTTTCTTTTTCCTTAACGATTGGTTTTTTAGCCATGATGGTGCAAAGTTAATTACTGTACAATGCGTCCGTACTCTGACGCAGAAATTTTCTTACGGCGAGCGCTGTGCTCAGCCAGGTGATGAGAACGCCGAGCGCGATCTGGAATGAACAGAGAATTGCGAGCGTTTTTATATCGTCAAACCGGATCAGATCGAGATCCTTGAAATTCCGGTCGAGCGCGATCACAATACCGGTGGTGATGAGAATGGCAATGAATGCGCCGATAATTCCGTTGATGATCCCTTTCATCACAAACGGTTTACGGATGAACGACTGTGTGGCGCCAACAAGATCCATAGTGCGGATCAGAAATCGCTGCGAATAAATGGAAAGGCGAATGGTGTTGAAGATGAGTCCGACTGCGACGAATAATAATGCGCCGCTGAAAATGAGGATCACGAGACTGATCGACCCCATCCTGTCGTGCACTTCACTCACAAGATCTTTTTGATAATAAACATCTTTCACTCTTGAATCCTGCCGCAGTTGTTTTTCAATATTCGCCATGCTCGCGCTATCGGCATATTCTGCTTTGATGCGGATTTCGATGGATGGCTGCAGCGGATTATAACCGAGCGTCTGGATAAAATTTTCACCGAGATCTTTTTCCAACCGATGTGCTGCCTCATCCTTCGAAACAAATTCTGTAGTCTTGCGCCATTTTTCCACGTCAATCGATTTCTGCAATGCGTCCTTATCTTCTTTGCCGATATTCTGATCGAGGAAAACAGTGATCTTGATATTCTCTTTCACCCAATTCGAAACATCTCTCGCTTTCAGCACGAGCACACTCAACAGTCCGAGCATGACCAGCACCAGTGCTATGCTGATGATGATGGTAACGGAAGAAGTGCGGAAACGGCGTTTTACAGAAACATCTGTCATTGCGAGCGAAAGTACGAATTTAGAAATGAGCCATGCGCTTTGCCCAATGGGGATTTGAACAATTTAACAATGAAAAAGTGAAGTCCAATGTCGAAAGACAGAAGCTGGAGAGAAAAGATTTTCTGCCCGCGATAGAAGCGGTAGCCCACAGGCCGCCACTGCTCTTCGACTCGCGCTCAGGATGACAGTGGCGGGCGAGGACTACAAGCGGATAGCGCGAAAAGGCAGCCAAAAAAGCGCCATGATTTTCCGTAATTTCGTTCCTCATTTTCATTGGCAAAAATTATGGAATACAATTTCCGCGATATTGAAAAAAAGTGGCAACAGCTATGGAAAGAACGGAAAACGTATTGCGTGGAAAATAATTCTGCGAAACCGAAATATTATGCGCTCGACATGTTTCCTTATCCCTCGGGTGCGGGATTGCATGTGGGACATCCGCTCGGATATATTGCGAGTGATATTGTTTCGCGCTACAAAAGATTGTGCGGATACAATGTGCTTCACCCAATGGGATTCGATTCGTTCGGATTGCCGGCAGAACAATACGCGATACAAACCGGGCAGCATCCGGATAAAACCACGAGAGAAAATATTAAACGATACAAAGAGCAGATGGATAAGATCGGTTTCTCGTTCGACTGGGACCGTGAAGTGTGGACGAGTAATCCTGATTATTACAAATGGACGCAGTGGATATTCCTGCAGATATTCAAATCGTGGTACAATAAAAAAACGGATCGCGCAGAAAATATTGAAACACTCATTTCCATTTTTGAGAAAGAAGGGTTCTCGACTTCGCTCGAACTGACAAATGTTGATATTGAAAATGATCTGAAATCTTTCACAGCAGATCAGTGGAAAAATTTTTCTGAAAAAGAAAAGTCGGATGTGCTGATGAATTTCCGTTTGGCTTATCTCGGTGAAGCGTGGGTGAACTGGTGTCCGGCAATGGGAACAGTGCTGGCGAATGATGAAGTGAAAGACGGAGTTTCCGAGCGGGGCGGATATCCTGTGGAAAGAAAACGAATGCCGCAATGGAGTATGCGCATCACTTCTTACGCCGATCGATTACTGAAAGATCTTGATGCACTCGACTGGACGGAATCGATGAAAGAAGCGCAGCGGAACTGGATTGGACGAAGCGAAGGAACTTCGCTTCGATTCAAGATTCAAGATTCAAGATTTGATATTGAGGTTTTCACTACGCGTCCTGATACAATTTTCGGTGTGACTTTCGTTACGCTTGCGCCGGAACATGAATTGGTTTCGCAGATCACAACGCCTGAAAATAAAAAAACCGTTGATGAATATGTTACGATGGCCAAGAACCGCAGTGAACGCGAGCGCATGGCCGATGTGAAAAAAGTAACCGGAGTTTTTACGGGCGCTTACGTCATTCATCCTTTCTCCAATGAAAAAGTTCCCGTGTGGATAGGCGACTACGTGCTTGCGGGATACGGAACAGGCGCGGTGATGGGGGTTCCCGCGCACGACTCGCGCGATTTTTCTTTTGCAAAACATTTCGGTTTGAAGATCGCACAAGTGATCGAAGGTCCTGCTGGATGGGATTTCTCGAAAGAGAGTTACGATTCGAAAGACACGAAATGCATCAATTCCGATTTTCTGAATGGGATGGAAGTGAAAGATGCGATGAAAAAAATAATTACTGAAATTGAAAAAAGAAATATCGGGAAAGGAAAAGTGAATTATCGTTTGCGCGATGCCGCTTTCGGAAGACAACGCTATTGGGGAGAACCTATTCCGATCTATTATGAAAATGGAATTCCGAAGCCGGTGGATGAAAAAGATCTTCCGCTTGTGCTTCCGCAAGTAGATAAATATTTGCCGACAGAAAGTGGGGAACCGCCGTTGGCACGAGCGGAGGATTGGGTGTATTCACCTCAACCCCGGCCCTTCTCCCCTTCGACAGGCTCAGGGCAAGCTGGAGAGGGGGGTACGCTGGCGCGTGAAGGAACTGTGAAGAAAACAGTGACTGAGAATCGCTATCGCGAAATTTTTACTGCTTCGCCCGAAAAATGGAAGTTGCTGAAGGAACGAGCCCGTGACCTGAGAAAGAATCAAACCGAGGCAGAAAATATTTTGTGGCAAGAATTACGCAATAAGAATACTGGATTTAAAATAAGGAGACAACACGCTATTGAAACCTTCATTGTTGATTTTGTTTGTCTTGATAAAAAACTTGTGATTGAAGTTGATGGCGGTTATCATGATTCTCCAGAGCAGAAGGAATATGACGACGTTCGAACTTTTGTTCTGAATCAATTGGGCTACGAAGTAATTCGTTTTCAGAACGACGAAGTCACAAAAAATTCTTCCGCTGTAGTAGAAAAGGTAATCAAGGCCTTGGCCACGAGGGAAGTCCTCCCCACCGGGGAGGATTTAGGTGGGGTCAGCATACAAGCCGAAAAACTCCCGCTGGAAACCACCACCATGCCCGGATGGGCCGGCAGCAGCTGGTATTTTCTCCGCTACATGGATCCGCACAATGAAAAAGAACTCGTTTCGAAAGATGCCGTGAACTACTGGAAGAATGTGGATCTCTACATAGGCGGAACAGAACACGCAACCGGACATTTACTCTATGTGCGCTTCTGGACGAAGTTTTTATTCGACCGCGGAATTATTCCGTTCGAAGAGCCGGCGCAGAAGCTAATCAACCAGGGGATGATTCAGGGGGTCAGTGCATTTACTCAGATTTGGGCTCCATTTATTTGGGTTAAGCCACTTGGCAAAACAGTGTTACCCAAATTTAATTCAAAGACAGTGTTCATTATTTCGAAACAAAAAGCAGAACGCTTCCTAAACGGTGATGAACAAGTTAGGGCACAAATGCTACATATTTATGATTTGGTTTTTTTGAAGAAGCAAAGTTCAGAATGGAGTTCACTAATTAGAAACGTACATTATGAATTGATTTACGATGCAAATAATTTCGAGAATTCAATATTGTTTCGACACGTCGATATAAAATTTATTTTGGAAAAGGATGAACTTAATACGGAGGAATACACAAAGTGGAGAAGTAGTTGGCCTTCACTTCAAGGTATTAATGAAGTGTTAGAGTATATTCTTGAGGAAGATGGAAAATATATTTGTTCACGTGAAGTCGAAAAAATGTCGAAGTCTAAGTATAATGTTGTCACACCCGATTCTATTTGCGATTCCTACGGCGCCGACACCCTCCGCATGTATGAAATGTTTCTCGGTCCGCTTGAACAATCGAAACCCTGGAACACCAATGGAATTACCGGCGTGCATGGATTCCTGAAACGTTTCTGGAGAATGTTCTACGAAGAAAACAGGCAGGATGAAATTCAAAATTCAAAATTCAAAGTTCAAAATTCGGATCCCACCGAAGCTGAACTAAAAGTTTTGCATCGCACGTTGAAGAAAATCCGCGAAGACATCGAACGATATTCATTCAACACTTGCGTGAGCCAGTTCATGATCTGCGTGAATGAGTTGATGGAACTGAAATGCAGCAAGCGTGGAATTCTTGAGCCGCTTGTCATCGCTCTTTCTCCATTCGCGCCGCATATCGCTGAAGAATTGTGGGAACAACTTGGAAACAAAACAAGCGTGACGATCGCGGCATTCCCGAAGATCGATGAAAAATATCTCGTGGATGATTCGTTCAATTATCCTGTACAGATCAACGGAAAAGTGCGTTTCAATTTCAGTATTTCTCTTGCGCTCGCGCCTGCGGAAATTGAAAAAGAAATTCTCTCGAGCGAAGAAGCGAAGAAATGGCTCGAAGGAAAAACACCGAAAAAAGTTATTGTGGTACCGAAGAGGATCGTGAATATAGTTCTATAGGGAAAGGAATGCGGAAGGTGCGGATCTGCTGAAGAAACCTTCCCGCAAGATTGCTTCTCCCGAATAAATTCCGGCTCGCAATAACCAACGCACTATTAGAATTTCGCATGTCCGCACTTTCCGCATTCCGCTCCCCTAATCTGAACACGTAAGAGCTTTTTCGTTTACCTTTCTGTTTCACTTACCAGTTGTTACTTTTATTCTGATCAAACCCTATGAGAAAAAGTTTCGCCCTGTTATTTATTTTTTTCTGCGTACATCTTTCTGCACAGAATTATTCTCCTTTTGTTTTTTCGCAGACGAGCGTTTACCAGCGGGGGATCATTTACAATTTCAATTCCACACCTACGTATTACCACATGTTCCGGGCAGATACGATGTACACGCAGGGAACAGATACCATTTACCGGAATTACCGCACGTTTGATTACACGAATATGTATTGCGCGAGTACGCACGACACGAATGTCGTTGCAGATAAAGTGGTTTTGCGGAACAATGGAGATCTTCTCTTTTTCAATGCGGGGAATGATACGATACTGGTTAAAAGAAATGCATCGGTCGGCGACGCCTGGCATCTTTTCAATTTTCCAAATGGAGATTACCTGGAGGCGACACTGAGTTCTATTTCTTTTCAGAATGTGGTCACCGCGATGGACAGTGTAAAAATTATTTCCCTGCAGGCAAAGAATTCATCGGGAAACAACATCAATAATATTTTCAATGGGAACGAAATATGGCTGAGTAAAGATCACGGGCTGGCAAAATTCTACACCACGCTCGATTTCCCCAATGACGTTACAGAATTCACGCTCGCGGGTATGAACGCAGCGGGCACGCCGGCACTCACGCACGATTTCATTTACAATTTCAATGTTGGTGATGATTTTCAGTGGACCGGCGGATGGAACCAGATGATGTCGGGTTCCTTCAACGATTACAAAGAGTGGAAAGTGATCTCAAAATACATCAGTGCAAATTCCGATACCACCATTTACAAATTTGATGAAATGCACCTTGAGAAATTTTACCAGTACACGCCCAATTACGACAGCACCATTACTTTCATTCACGATACCGTTACACAATATGTAATCGTTTCGCTAAAGGATTACATCGATTCACTCACGTATTCTCCGTTGTTCACTCCATTCTCCGGCGCCGGTTATGCGCTGCAATACATTGACACCACTTATCATTCGAGATTGAAAAAAAGAGTTGATCCGTATTATTTCGGAAATTCCACTGACACGTGCGTTTATTATCCGGTTGGATTGTGCGTTTCCGAAGAGAGCACCTACGCTGCCGGACTTGGCCTCATTAAAATAACGAATGATGATCCAACGTGGTGTTATCACGAAGACATGAACTGGTTTCAGAAAAATCCTGAACAATGGGGAACACCTTTCGACTGGAGCGTGCTGCTCGGAACCAATGAAATTTCAATTCATAAAAATAATATTCATGTATATCCTGTTCCTGCAACCGGTGTGATCAATATTTCTTTCGACGGAAGTACAACAAATTCTATTTATGAACTTGAAAATGTTTTCGGTGAAAGAGTAGCAACAGGAATTGTTCCGGGAAATAATTTTCCGCTTGATATTTCTACACTGGCAAATGGAACTTATTTTATTACGATCATCAACTCGCAGGGAAAAACAACGCTTCGTTTTGTGAAATGAAAATTCATTCGCATGAAAAAAAATTTACTCTTCATTTTCCTGTTCGTTTCCATCTGCATTTCTGCGCAGAATTACAATGCTTATGTTCCCGGTAGAACTGCATTCTTTCTCCTGCATGATTATTCCACGCAATATCATGTTCAGTCCATTCGGCCCGATACCTCTTTCACACTGGGAAATTTTACCTGCTACACCGATTACCGGCGCGATATTGCCAATTTTCTTTCCATGGGTTGTCTTTACATAAGCGACACCGGCTGGGCAGGAAAAAATATTTTTCAGTTGAGCAACGGAAAAACCTGTTTTGTAAGTTCAGCCGGCGACAGCATCTGGTTTTTTCCTTCGGCGGCCAATGGACAGGACGGATTCATTGTTCCATTCCAGAATGGCGACACGCTTCACGGAAATATTATTTCTGTTGCGCAGCAGAATATTATCGGCGTTCCCGATTCTGTAAAAACAATGCAACTGCAATTGCGTGATGCTGCCGGAAATCCGATCGCATCGCTCTTCAACGGAAAATATATTCAGTCGGCAAAAGATCATGGAATGATCCTCGGTTACAACTGGCGCGATTTTCCCAATGACACAAATGCGTATCGTCTCGCAGGAATGACCAATCCGCAGGAAGGAATTAGAATTGTGACGGCTGCGGATATTTTTAATTTCAACATCGGCGACCAGTTTGATTTTCTTATCGCAAGTAATACAGATGCTACACAATTTCCGAATTTGGATCAATGGTACACGCGAGTTGTTATTGCAAAAAATATTTCTGCCAACAACGATACGATCACTTACACATTCAATGAAAATTATTGCAGGAAGATGGGGAACGTCATCCAGGGCCAGCACATGAATCAAGCGGTGAATGTCACTTACATTTTATCGCAGCTCGACAGCCTGAATTATTTTCCTGATCAACCCATCGAATTGGTGAACCCGCCGGATACTGCTGCCGGATTTTTCGAATGGAAATATCCTGATTTTCCTTACAATAATTCTTTGTACAACGGCCGGATGCAAAAAGAATTCGCGGACCGCGCGTGGGGATGGGGATATAATTCTGCCGATCATTGTTTTGATTTTACTGTGTATCCTGATATGTGTGACGGGATCGATATGACATTTGCAGATGGTGTAGGACAAGTGGCAGGGCACGATGGATCTGCAACTTGTTTTCTCGATTATTATTTACTTTATTTTTCAAAAGGAACAGAAACATGGGGAACTCCCAACGACTGGTCGGTGATCCTGGGTGAAAAAGAAATTAATTTTATTCATGCTAAAGCGTGGCCCGATCCGGCGATTGACATTCTGAATATCGATTTTGGTTTTCCTGTGAATGCGGCGATATCGTACCAGATAACTGATTTAAGCGGCCGCTTATTAAACGAAGGTATTTTTTCTGCCAATGGGAACGTTATACAAGTGCCTGTAAACGAACTCCCGGCAGGATTGTATATCTTTAAAGGAGTGATAAACGGGCAGCAAATTGTTCTGAAATTCGCCCATTGAAAACACGATGGCACAGGGTTTGAAGTTATACCATCAAACGCTATTGAATCATGAAACGCATCCTCATTTTCCCGCTACTCTTCGGATTGTTTCCCTGCATTTCAAATGCACAGGACGCAACTACGTATCGTAAAATTTCCAACATCGCTTTCAAGCGCGGTGAAGAATTGAAATATCGCGTGCATTACGGCGCAGTAAATGCCGGTGAAGCGATACTCAATGTGAATTACGATGATAAAGTCATCAACGATCGTCATACACTTCACGTTGTCGGAACGGGTGAATCCAAAGGCGGATTCGATTGGTTTTTCAAAGTGCGTGATCGTTATGAATCGTATATGGATGAAGATGCGCTCATGCCGTGGCTTTTTCTGCGCAATGTGGATGAAGGCGGATTCAAGATCAAACAGAATCAAACCTATGATCACAACGGCGGAAAAGTAAATTCCAATGGGAAATCGCTCACCGTTCCGAAATATATCCAGGATATGCTTTCTGCATTTTATTATGCGCGTACTATGGATTTTTCAAAAGCGAAAAAAGGAGATCTCTTCGAAGTGAAAACTTTTATTGACGATGAAATTTGGGATCTCAAAATAAAATATCTCGGCAAAGAATCCATCGACTCCGATCTCGGCCAGATCAATTGTCTTAAATTTTGTCCGGTCGTTCAGAAGGGGCGCGTGTTTAAAAGCGAAGACGATCTCCGGCTCTGGATCAGCGACGACAGCGATCATGTTCCCGTGCGCGCAGAAGGAGAAATTCTCGTTGGCTCCATCAAACTTGATCTGATGTCCACCAGCGGATTGTATTCCTCGCTGAACATGGTGAAATAAGAGTACGAAATACGAAAATGCTACTAAAAGTTACGTAATACAGATGAATACAAAATCTGTGTTCCCCAATAGATTTTTTCCCGAATTAATTCAGGATTTCGTATTTCGTACTCCCTGATAATTATCATTTGCCATTGACCATCTTATTTCCGTATTTTGAAATCGTTTAATAAAATTCCAATGACCGATTTCAAGAAAGAACACCTCGACACGTTAAAGAAAATTGAAGAGAAGTACGAAGCACTCGGACAGGATGCGGGATCTTTCCTGAAAGGATTTTCTTATCAGAAACCCGTTACGTACTGGGATTACGTTCAGCTCGAAACTTTATTGTCGCTGCAGCGCCCGCGCACGGATTATCCCGATGAAACTATTTTCATCATGTATCACCAGGTGACGGAACTTATTTTAAAACTCATTGTGCATGAGCTCGAGCAGGTGGTGAATGCAGAGGAGATCACAATGGATTTTTTTCAGACGAAGATCGAACGTGTGAATCGTTATGCCGGAATTCTAACTGCTTCTTTCAGCGTGATGCGTGAAGGAATGGATTACGATCAGTACAATGAATTCCGTCTCGCACTCGCGCCCGCAAGCGGATTCCAGAGTGTACAGTTCCGTTTCATAGAACTGATGTGTACCGATATTTTATTGTTGTTGAATCATCGTGTGAAGAATAAAATAGAGAATGATTCTGATCTTGATAAAATTTTTGGAGAATTGTATTGGAAAGACGCAGGACTCGACCGGAAAACCGGCGAAAAAACACAGACGCTGATTCTCTTCGAAGAAAAATATGAAAATGCGCTCAAGTTCACGGCAGAGAAAATGAAGAACCGGAATGTGTACCGGAAATTTCTTGCGATGAATGGAGAAAAGAAATCGCTCGAAAAAGCGTTACGCGATTTCGATCATACTTACAACGTGGTGTGGCCGCTGGCTCATTTGAAAACTGCCGAGCATTACCTCGAATCAGGCGGGCTCGTGAAACCGGCAACCGGTGGAAGTGAATGGAAAAAATACCTGCATCCTTCGCATCAACGCCGAATATTTTTCCCGGAATTGTGGACTACTGATGAGCTGAAGAACTGGGGAAATTTCTGAAAAGATTTTTTCTTTTCATAGCCCATTATCATTGTGCGAGGCCGCTTTTCATTTCCTACATTTGTAAGAGTACCTCGTTGTGCAAAGCAACTGCCCCGCTTACGCAACGTCTTTCATTCACACACTCTTCCCATGTTGCGCTGTATTTTCTGCATTTTTATTTTTCTGTTTTTTCTTCCGGGAAATATTTTTGCATTCACACTCAGCGGAAAACTCACCGATACAAAAGGAGAACCGCTGCCCTACGGAGCCATTTATGTGAAGGGAACTTCCAAAGGAACCACCAGCAACGACAAAGGATTTTATTCACTCGATCTTGATCCGGGAAAATATACCGTCATCTTCCAGGTCATCGGTTACAACCAGAAACAATTTGATGTCGATCTCACGACTGCAAATAAATCACTCGACGTGCAACTCAGTGCGAATTCTGTTACGCTGAAAGAAGCCGTGGTTACTGATGGAGAAGATCCCGCTTACGCAGTGATCCGGAATGCGATTAAAAAAAGAAAATATTATCTCGAACAAGTGGATGCTTTTTCCTGTGATGTTTACATCAAAGGGTTGCAACGTGTGACTGAACATCCCGATAAAATTATGGGAATGGAAGTGGATGTGGATGGCGATATCGATTCTGTTTCGGGAATAGTTTATCTCTCGGAATCGGTTTCGAAATTCAATTTCAAACGCACTGATCACATTAAAGAAGAAATGATCTCATCGAAAGTGAGTGGCGATAATAAAGCATTCAGCTACAACCGCGCTTCCGATATGCTTTTTAATTTTTACGAAAATCTCATCGAGATTGAAGATCTCAGCGAACGAGGTTTTGTTTCTCCTATTGCCGCTGATGCGATGCTGTTTTATAAATACCGGATGGTGGGAACGATCATTGAAAATGATTCCATCATCAATAAAATAGAAGTGATCCCTAAAAGAAAAACAGATCCCTGTTTCCGCGGATACATTTACATCGCCGAAAATTCCTGGCGCATTTATGAAACGGAATTATTTCTCACGAAAGATGCGCAGATCGATTTCGTGGATACACTCATGATCAACCAGACCTTCGTTCCCATTGAGAAAGATGTGTGGATGGTGTTCATGAATAAATTCACTTTCAATTTCGGATTCATGGGATTGAAAGGAAATGGATTTTTCGTGGGCGTGAACAGCAACTACATCATTGATCCCGATTTTCCGAAAAAATATTTCAGTAACGAAGAGATGCATGTGGATGATGAAGCGAATAAAAAAGATTCCGCTTATTGGGTACAAACACGCCCGGTTCCGCTTACGGATGAGGAGGCGCGTGATTATCACAAGCGCGATTCGCTCTTCAATATCCGGAATTCAAAAGCGTATCTCGATTCGGTGGACCGCAAACAGAATCGCCCGAAGGTGACGGATATTCTTTTTGCCGGTTATGCTTTTTCGAAACGCTACCATCACTACAGCTTAAGTGTTTCTCCTCTCGTACGCGCAGTGAGCTACAACACCGTGCAGGGCGTGCGCATTGGAACAGACATGAATTTTTTCAAGGATTGGGATAATAATAAATGGCTAAACATTGATCCTTCTTTTTCCTACGGCTGCGCCGATAAAAAAATTTACGCGGATGCGGAATGCTCGTACCTGTACAAGCCCGTGCGTTTCGCGCGCATCACGCTCGCGGGTGGAAGCGCCGCTACACAATTCAGCACGAAAGATCCGATACCTGTTTTTGTGAATACACTTTACACTTTACTCGAAAAAGAAAATTACATGAAGCTGTATTCGAAAGATTATGTGAATGTGAACTGGCATACGGAAGTAACCAATGGAGTGATGCTCACTTCCGAAATTGAATACGCCGATCGCAAACCGCTTTACAATACTTCGTATGATTACTGGGATCCGTATTCACTGATGAAAAATCCGTGGAAGGAAGAAAATGTGCTGGCGAATCGTCATTTCACTTCCAACGATCCGCTTCATCCCGACAATGAACTTTCTTCCGCATTCGATGCGCATCGCTCCTGCGATATTAATATCCAGATGACATTCCGATACAAACAGAAGTATTACACACGGCCGAATGAAAAAATAATTCTCGGTTCGAAGTATCCTACCTTCGGCATCCAGTACAAACGCGGAATTCCCGGCGTGTTCGGAAGTAAAACCGATTATGATTTTGTGAAAGTGAGTGTGCGCGACGAAGTGAACCTTAAACTTTTCGGAAAATTCAATTACTACATTGGCGCAGGAAAATTTCTTACAAAAAAATATTTACCCTTCATGGATTACTATCATTTCGTTGGCAACAGAACGATCTGGTCCACATTTCCGCAACAAAGTTTCCAGTTGCTCGATTATTATACTTATTCCACCAGCAACTGGTACCTCGAAGCGCATGCTGAAAATCATTTCGGTGGATTCATCTTCGACAAAATTCCATTTGTGAAGCGCCTTCATCTTTCTGAAGTGATCGGCGTGAATTATCTTGTTACCGATAAAGTTCCTTCGTATTATGAATTATATTTCGGTGCCGATAAACTCGGGCTCATCCGCGTCGATTTTGCGCTGGGCTATATGCAGAATGCAAAAGTGAGCGCCGGAATGAGAATTGGCGTGAGATTGAATTGAAAATTCTTCATTGGCAAAAAAATAATTCAACGATTAAATAATTCAAAAATGAAAAACAAAAAATTAGTACTGCAACTGCCTCTGTTTTTACTGCCGCTTTTTGCGAATGCCTACATCTATCCCACCTTCGATACACAACTACCGAACGGTTTGAAAGTGATCGTGTGTGAAAAACCGGGCTTGTCTGCCGGGCAGGCGGGAAACGGTTTTGCAGAAGTGGAAGTGTGGTACCGCGTGGGAAGCAAAGATGAAAAAGCCGGCATTCGCGGAATGGCACACATGTTTGAACACATGATGTTTCGAGGAACAACCAATGTTACCGGCGAACAATTGCTGGAAAAATTCGACAGCGTGGGCGCCGACTGGAATGCGTACACCACTTTCGACAGAACAGTTTATCATGAATATGTTCCTGTTTCTGCTGTGGATATGTCGCTTATGCTGGAAGCCGATCGTATGGCGAATCTGCATGTGACTCAGGAAATTTTAAATACGGAACGGCAAGTGGTGGGAGAAGAATACCGGAATGGAATGAGTAACTGGTACCAGAAAATGTCGCAGGATCGTTACGAAGCTTTGTATCCGGACGGACATCCTTACCAGTATGATGTGATCGGCCATCTCGACGAGATCGTGAATTTTACCGCGCCGCAATGCATGGATTTTTACAATAAATATTATTCGCCGAACAATGCATTTGTAATTGTTAGCGGCGATGTGAATCATGAAGAAGTTTTTGCAATGGCAAAAAAATATTTCGGCGTGATCACAAAACAACTTCCACTAACAGTTCCGGGCCCTTCTCCCGACCTGATGAATTTTCATGTGAAGATCACCGACATGGATCTGAATTATCCGCTGCAGGATTATTGTTATGCATTTCCACAACCTGCTGCCGGCGATAAGGATTATTTCGCTTACGATATGCTGATGTCACTTTTTTTTACAGATGAAAATTCCATTCTCAACGAACGCCTTGTGAAAAAAGATCACCTCGCGTATGCGGTCATACAGGCGAATGAACCGATGAGTTTGTATCCGTCCATGACGCAGTTTGATGTGTTCATGCCGCCTATGCCGGGAAATATAAAAGTGAAAAAAACGATCCGTGCAGAAATGGATTCAGTGATCGCAAATGGATTGCCGCAGGATAAAGTGGACGATTTTATTTCGAATATGAATGCGGCGAAAATCATGTCGGCGTATTCTGCTGCGGGAATTGCTGACGATCTCGGAATGGCGGAATATTATTTTCACGATTATCATAAAGCCGACACGATGGTGGATAGTTACAAAGCCGTTACACAGGATGACATCAAACGCGTGGCTGCACTTTATTTTTCGCCCGATCACGTGGACCTGATCAATATTAAACCGACGGAGTAAATTCTATTGTACGAACTACGAAACTCACGAATTACGAACTACGAAGTAAAACGAAAATTACGAATACGAATAACCACTCCATCAAAAATAATAACGTGCTGTATTAATTCCCGGAAATTGAAAAAGAAAATATTTCTCCTGTTGTTCCTTCTCTCGTCTGTGCGCACGTTCGCGCAGGATGTGCATGCTAACATGAATGTGGGTGAAGTGACGCAGGGAATGTTACTTGATAAGGGATGGAAATTTTTTCCGGGCGATGAACCTGCGTGGTCGCAACCGGAATACGATGACAGCGATTGGACCGCTGCGGTATCGTCATTGCCGACGATGGTTTCTCCGCCTGCAAAATTATTCAAAGGCAATGGATGGTTTCGTTTGCATTTCACAGTGGATACTTCCATGATGGGCAAGCCCATTGCGCTGGTGATGGTGATGATAGGCAGTGCGGATGTTTATCTCGATGGAAATCTCATTCAGCAATTCGGAATTCCAGGTGATAATATTTCGGAAGAAAAAGTTTACCACTCAAAAGGAACGGAACCGGTAATGGTGAATCTTGGAAAAAACAAAGAGCATCTTCTTGCCGTTCGCTATTCATCCTGGCACTTGTCGGAAAAAAAGGAGAATAAATTAGGTGATATTTCTCTGAACGGATTCAGTTGCAAGATCGCCGACTGGAAAGAAACGCGGATCGCTGAATTGAACACCGCCATGATGATGGGGCACTTATTCGGTTTCCTGCTCGGATTTTTTGCGGCGCTTTGTTTCCTGCACACATTTCTCTACATCTTCTATCGCAAGAACAGATCCAATCTTTACTACAGCGCTTTTTCACTCTGCATGTTCTGGATCTGTTTATCCACTGCAATAAAAATCTACAATCTGAATTCAGGAGAGGCAACGGCCGATAATACAGGTTCAATAGTTTTATTATTAATGCTGATCTCGCTCACAGGTTTTCTTTACTCGATTTTCTATGAGAAGATTCCTAAAATTTTCTGGGTGTTTACCGGCCTCTGTTTTGTGGCAATGATCCTGCGACTGATGTCATCGGAACTCGCCGGATTTCTTATGGTATTTATTTTCTTTTTTGCCGGGGTAGAATGTATTCGAGTGGTGATCCGCGGAATCATCAGGAAAACAGATGGCGCGTGGGTGATCGGAACAGGTGTGATTATTGCTGTGCTGTTTCCTATTTTGTGTGTTGTGATCAGTTTTGTTTTGCTTAAAGGCGGCAACATTTCCTTCGCTTTAACAAGCACGTTAGGACTGATCGTGCAGATCATGCTCGGCTCATCGGTGCTGAGTATTTCTGTTTCCATGTCTATTTATCTCGCACGACAGTTCGCACGGACGAATAAAGGATTGGAATTGCAGATGGTACAGGTAAAAGAACTTTCTGCAAAAACAATTGCGCAGGAACAGGAAAAGAAAAAAATTCTCGAATCGCAGAATGAAATTCTCGAATCGCAGGTAACCGAACGCACTGCCGAAGTGGTGCAACAGAAAAAAGAGATCGAGGAAAAAAGTGAGAAACTGCAGGAAGTTTACAAAGATATCCGCGACAGTATTCATTATGCAAAACGGATTCAGGAAGCCATGTTGCCCGCTGCAGAAATATGGAATAAAGCGTTGCCCGATTCTTTCATCCTGTTCAAACCAAAAGATATTGTGAGCGGCGATTTTTACTGGCTTGCAGAAACAAAAGAAAAAATATTTTTTGCAGCAGCTGATTGCACAGGTCATGGAGTTCCCGGCGCGTTCATGAGCATGCTCGCTTCTGAAAAATTACATGAAGCAGTGGAGATGAACGGAAATTCTTCGGGAATTCTTAAGCAGGTTAATCGTGGGATAAAAAAAGTTCTCCGCCAGTCGGAAAATGCAGCGCAGAAAAATAATGCCACATCACTCGATGTGAATGACGGAATGGATATTGCACTCTGTGCTTTGTCGAAAGAAAAAAATACACTGAATTATTCCGGTGCCAATCGCCCGCTGTGGATCGTAAGAAAGAACGGAGAGCTGGAAGAAATAAAAGCAACGAAAGCTCCCATTGGAGGAATGACCGATGATGAGCAGGAATTTGAAGGACACGATGTGATCATGAATCCGGGAGACACTGTTTACATTTTCAGCGATGGTTATGCCGACCAGTTCAGCAAAACAGAAAAAAAATTAATGACCAAACGTTTCCGCGAGATCATTCTATCGCTCGCCGGAAAAACAATGACAGAACAACGATCGTTCCTCGACACGTTCATCGAAAACTGGAAAGGTGACGTGGAACAAGTGGATGATATTTTAGTGATCGGAATTAAAACCTGAAAACAAATGAACATGAAAAAATTATTTTCTCTCCGGCTTGCTGTTATTCCGGCAATGATCTTCCTGCTTTCTGCAGGATCCATTCAGAAAAATCCTTTCCCGGAAATAACGCGCTACAAACTTCCGAACGGACTCGAAGTGATTTTTGCGCCTTACGGTTCATTGCCCGTTACGGATCTTACTTTCTTCATCAACGTGGGAAAGAAAAGTGAAACGCCCGGCCAACAGGGACTCGCCGAACTCACAGCGACTTCTTTGCTGATGGGCAATGACCAGTATTCGCGCATTGATGAAGATCGTTTGATGTACCGAATGGATGCGAATATTTCAGCGTCAGCCAATGAGAATTTTACGGAAGTGAACGGAGAATTTCTCAATGAAAATCTTGAAGACGGAATGAAACTTTTATCCGCCGTGCTTTTGCATCCTTCTTTTCCGCAGGCCGATGTGGATGAAGAAAAAGGTTTTACCATTTCGCAGAACAAACCGTCGAAGATGGATATAGGCGCGCTGGCAGACATGTATGGAAATTATTTCACGTACGGAATTGCCCATCCGCTCGGAAGGCATTTTTATGAAACACAATATTCAAAAGAAGGAATTTCCCAGATCAAAGAATTTTATTCTTTCAATTATACTCCGGGAAATACAAAATTGGTCGTGACCGGAAAGACAGACCAGGAACTGGTGAAAAAACTGATCGAACAGTATTTCGGAAAATGGAATGCTGCTTACGGAGAAGTGAATGGTTCGTCGTATGATATTCCACCGATCAAAACAAAAGAGTTTGCATTCATTCCGAAAGAAGGAGCGAAGCAGGCCTGCCTCGAATGGTTCAAGCGTGCGCCCGATGCGGGAAGCAAAGATATGCTGGCGTTCCGCCTGGCGAATGCAATTTTTTCTGATCGTCTCGGAAAAGATATCCGCGAGAAAAAAGGATTCACCTATGGAATTTACAGCACGTATTCCGAAACACAGAACGACGGAATTTTCCGTGCGAAAACGCAGATAAGAAATGAAGTGACGTACAACACGATAATGGCATACGATACGGTGCTGAGCAATCTTTTCAAAAATGGCGCGACTGATGCCGAGCTGAAAAAATTCAGGAACATGATGAAGACCGATATTCTTAATGTGGAAGAACCCTCTTCAATGGCATCGCTCATCAATCCGTGGGTGTACAAAGATTATGAGAAACGGAAAAATTATTTGGCAGATCTCGACGCGATCGATCTTGCAACGGTGAACAAAGCGATCAAAAAATATTTTACGCCCGATTGTTACAAGCTGATGATCGCCGGTGATGCAACAGATCTTGCAGATCAGCTCGCGAAAATTTCCGGATTGCAGAAGATGGCGTTGACGGATATTGAGAAGGATCAATAATGGGGAACTTCTTCCATTCAGCAACCGTGGTGTATGGAATTTGTTTGCGGAAGGATGCAGGAAGAAAATGTTCGTTGCCGGTGGAATAAAGAAACACGACGGAGGAATCGTATTTGTTTCTCTTTCTCATTGGGGATTTTGAAAGAGAAGATAATTGAAAACTCCTCTTCACAATTCGTTTCTCCTTATTTTGTATCTTTAGAATTATGAAAAGGAACGCAAGAGAAAAAATGCATATCCCACTTATCGTCGAAGTAGATGAGGATGGATTCTTCATCGTGTCTTGTCCGCTCTTTAAAGGATGTCACACTTACGGCAAAACAATTGATGAGGCGTTGGAAAATATAAGGGAAGTGGTGGAGATGTGTATTGACGAAGTGAAGCCAAAGAAAAAGGGCAAGAGCATTATTCCAATAAACCGTTTTGTTGGTTTCCGCGAGATCGAAGTGAAGGCAAGTTAATTTATGGGAACACATTTGCCAGCTATTTCGGGAAAGAATCTCATCAAAGTTTTACAACGGCATGGCTTTTCCGTGATCAGAGTTAACGGATCACATCATAGAATGTCGCATCCTGACGGAAGAGTAACCACCATTCCTGTTCACAAAAATGATGCGATTCCCAAAGGACTTCTGAGAAAAATAATCCGCGAAGATCTTCAGATGGAACTCGAAGAATTTCTGAAGATATTGTGAGTGATCGAATAATTTTGACTAACGGATGTTCTTGGAAAAATTTCGGGATTGAAGAAGATGGCGTTGACGGATTTGGAGGTTGATCAATAAATTAATTACAGATTACGTGATTACAAATTACAGATGGAGCTGTTTAAAGTTTTGGATTTATGAAAGCTGAGAGATAATTGTATATTAGAAGAAAATAGCAATGTCATATGCGAATTTTGGAATCCAGTTTTCTTAGCGGCGCAGGCGCAATTTTCCTTCTGGTCATTTTCCTTATAGTTGTTTTCGGTATTTTGCCAGCTTTGATTTCCAAAATTTCTGGAACTTCTATTAAAACAAAAGATTCTATTCTCGGAGGAAAAGGCAACGTTATAGCAACTCCTGATACCTTAGATGATCTTGGAAAAGGAGTTAGGGGAATTTTCGATAAAAAATATAAGATCAAGCAAGAAATACAACGAGAGTATAATGCCGAGTTACGAAAAAAGATTGCTCCTCTTGATAATAAGATAGTTTCAATAATTGTAGAAATGAGTTTAATAGATCTTAATAAGGATGGCGGAGAAATAAAACTTCGGAAGGAAAAAATATTGAAGGATCTCGAGGATAAAAAAACGGAACTGGTAAAGCAAAAAGATATCTTGGAAAGGGAAATTAAAATGAATTACGATAAGAAGCTTGGCGATATGAAATATCTATGATTGAAAAGACTGCAGTGTAATTCGATAATTAGCATCTTATTTAATAATATTATGTATTTGATTCTATAGTCAATAATAAAAAAAACAGAAGTATTTTTTCTCAAAGAGACTTCAAGGTTCCCCAAGTAAAAGGACTTTTGAAACACTGACCAACTTTCATAGCCCCGGCAGGCGGGAGCTCCGCCGACCAGATGACGGGACAGGTGGTAATTTGATGCACCGGGGTGCCGCTCCTCCAAATTGGCCTTCAACCCATTGTGATTTAAAGTAATTTAGCTGTAACTACCTGTGTAGTTCTCCGTCTTATGACTACACCAAGGGAGTGAAGTGCAACGTTACTTCAAGCCAAGCTGCCAATGACCGTAGAAGAATATAACCGCTGCGTCGATCTTTATTCTGACAACCTGTATCGTTTCATATTGAAAAATGTGAAGGATAAAGAAAAGGCGCAGGACATAGTACAGGACACGTATGAAAAATTGTGGATGAAAGTTTCGGAAACCGAATCGAAAAATGCGAAGTCGTACATGTTCACCACTGCATACAGAACGATGATCGATTACATACGAAAAGATAAACGCCAGGGAACGATGGATGAAGTGCCGATGATAGCGGTGTCGCACAACAAACAGTACAGCGACCTGAAAGAAATTCTGAATGAAGCGTTGAACAAATTGCCGGAAATACAAAAGTCTGTAGTGCTGCTCCGTGATTACGAAGGATACGCGTACGATGAAATAGGAGAAATAACAGGATTGACAGAATCGCAAGTGAAAGTTTATATTTTCCGGGCGAGGACGTTTTTGAAAAATTATATTGGATCGATAGAAAAAGTAGTCTAAAAAAATGCGCGCTGGCCTTCCCCCTTTGGGGGACCGAGGGGGCGGCGCTGGAAAAATGAAAATAACGCGCGAAAATTGTGAAGCATGGTTCCTCGATTATTACGAGGGAAATCTTTCGAAAGAAGGAGTGGAGGAAATGTTTGCGTTTCTCGTGATGAATCCCGATCTGAAAGAAATTTTTGACAGTTATGAAGATGTTTATTTCGACAACGACAACAAAATAAAATTTGAAGGCAAGGATGCGCTGAAGAAAGAAGTGCCGGCATCGAGCGAAGACGCGGTGTCAGAAACCAATTACCAGCAATGGTTCGTTGCTTTTCTCGAAGGAGAATTGAACACGGATGGAGTTGCGCAGGTGAATTTGTTCCTGGAAAAAAATCCGCACCTGCAGGGTGAAATGGAGTTGCTGAAGAAAACTATTCTCATTCCCGAAAAAGACGCTTCGGCTTCGCTCAGCTTAGAATGGAAGAATGCGTTGAAGAAATCCCTGCTCATTACAGAAGTAAATTTCGATGAGTATGCTGTGCTGGCGATGGATCAAGAACTCTCCATGGCAGAACTTGCTGCTTTCAGCGCGTATGTGAGTGCGCATCCGCAGGCGCGTGCGGGGAATGAAAAATTCCTCGCGACGAAACTTGTTGCCGATGAAAAAATTATTTTCGCAAATAAAAATTCGCTGAAGAAAAATGAGCGTGATCGCGGTGGATTTGTGTGGTGGAGAGAAGTGAGTTTTGCAGCAGCGGCAATGATCGTGTTGCTCGTTGGATTTTTTGTGTGGAGCAGAATGCAGAATGAAACTGCTCCGGGAAAAACAAACGTGATCGCGAAGAACGGGGATCATCACTCAAATCCTTCAGTACTCAAAAAAGATTCTGTTGTTGCGCCGGGCATCCATTCTCCTTCGAACAATTCGCAGATCGCCGTTGGGAATACGATTCATCCGAAAAATTCAGATCGTATCCTTGTGAAAAATATTTCGGCGAATGATAATAAAGAGAAAATTGTTTTTGCTGAAATTTCTCCGCGTTATTCCGGCAATGTGCTGAATGAAATTCCTGTGAAAAATTATTACGCCGATTATTCGGGCGTTTATTATGACGCGCCGCGGCAAAATATTCATCCGAATGCGGCGCCCGCTTCCAATGATATTTCAGTCGGACAATACGCGATGCGCTGGGTAAAAAATAAACTAGATCGCCGTTCAAATAATGAAACCAACGACGACCAGGATCACGACGATCTTTATGCGATGAATAAAAAAGACAAGACGACTACCGGAGATGTTACGGGTTTCGATCTCACGAGCAGTGCGCTCGACCGCGTGTCGTACGCAACAGGCGCCAATGTGCACCTTGCGAAGAATGATGACGGAACAGTTTTTACCGTGGGGAAATATGATGTGTTGCTGAACAGAAATTAATGTGCGGATGAATAAAAAAACCTGCCGGTAAAAGCAGGTTTTCAAAAAAAATAAATTCTGTTCTATGCGATGATCCAGGTTTTGTCGCCGGCAAGAATTTTATCGAGTGGCAATTTTCCTTTTTTAGCTGTTACCGCATTGATCTGCGCGGTAAGATCATCTTCGTAAGTAGGACGATCTTCAACATAGAATACGCCGAATGGACGCGGATTGTGCGGCTGCAATGAAACATCATCGAACAGGCCGGCGAGAATCATTGCTTTTGTTTTATCGCGCTCATCGTGAATCCAGAGATCATTTGCTGAAGCGCCATTGGAAATATCAACGATCACCGGTTTCAGTCCGTCGAGTTTAATTCCTTTCTCATTATTTTTTCCGAAGATCATCGGTTTGCCATGTTCAACGAAAATACATTCTTCCGCTTTGGTTTCTTTTTCTGTGTAAGGAGAAAAAGCTTCATCATTGAACACCGGGCAATTCTGGTAGATCTCTACAAAAGCAGTTCCCTTATGTTCATGCGCGCGTTTGTAAAGTACCTGCTGATGTTTTGTGTCGCGATCCATTGACCGTGCAACGAACGTTGCTTTTGCGCCGAGCGCAAGTTCGAGCGGATTGAATGGTTCGTCAACAGATCCGTACGGAGTGGATTTTGTATTTTTTCCTTTTTCTGATAATGGAGAATACTGTCCTTTGGTAAGTCCGTAGATCTGGTTATTGAACAGGAGATATTTAATGTTGAAATTCCTGCGCAATAAATGAATGAAGTGATTTCCTCCAATGGAAATAGAATCTCCGTCGCCAGAGATGAGCCACACATCCAATTCAGGATTTGTTGCTTTTACTCCCGATGCTACTGCTGCTGCACGTCCGTGAATACTATGAAAGCCATAGGTATTCATGTAATAGGTGAAGCGCGAAGAACAGCCGATACCGGAAATGAAAACGAAATTTTCCTGTTTCACATCGAGGTCGGGAAATATTTTCTGCACCTGGCTGAGGATCGCATAGTCGCCGCAACCGGGGCACCACTTCACATCCTGGTCAGAAGCAAAATCCTTTGCTGTTTTTTTCGGTACTGTGGTATTGATATCGCTCATCTTATTTGCTATTTAGAGTTTCAATGATCTTAGCTTTTAATTCATCCACTGCAAATGGCAATCCCTGCACTTTGCTGTAATTCATTGCGGGAATAAGATATTTTGCGCGCACTAATGAACAAAGTTGTCCCATGTTCATTTCAGGCACAAGTACTTTATCAAATCCTTTCAGCAATTCACCGAGATTTTTCGGGAACGGATTTACCCAGCGAAGATGAACGTGCGCCACATCATGCCCTTCTTCGAGTAATTCCATCACAGCAGTTTTGATCGCGCCATATGTCGATCCCCATCCGAGAACACAGATCTTCGCTTTCTCTTTTCCGGAATCTACTTTCGCAGCGGGAATAAAATCGGCGATGCGTTCCACTTTCTTCGCGCGCAGGTGCGTCATCTTCTCGTGATTTTTCGAATCATAAGAAACGTTTCCGGTCTCATCCTGTTTCTCGAGTCCGCCAATGCGATGCTGCAGGCCGGGAGTTCCTGGCTTCGTGCGCGGACGAACAAATCTGTCGTCGCGTTTGTAAGGAAGAAATGTTCCGCCGGGATTATTATTTTCTGTAACGAATTTGCAATCGATCGGCATTAAAGAATCTGCGCTTGGGAATTTCCACGGCTCAGATCCATTTGCAACATAACCATCACTCAGAAAAATTACCGGCGTCATGTGTTCCAATGCAACTTTAGCTGCTTCATATACTGCCTGGAAACAATCGGCAGGAGAAGAAGCGGAAATAACAGGCATCGGAGATTCTCCGTGACGGCCATAGATCGCTTGCATAAGATCCGACTGTTCTGTTTTCGTTGGTAAACCTGTTGATGGTCCGCCGCGTTGCACATTGATAACAACAATTGGAGTTTCAGTTATTACGGCTAATCCCATTGCTTCTCCTTTGAGCGCAATGCCGGGGCCCGAAGAAGTTGTCACACCAAGCGCACCTGCATAAGAAGCGCCGATCGCTGAACATATTGCTGCGATTTCATCTTCCGCCTGGAAAGTTTTCACTCCGTTTCCGCGGTATTTTGAAAGTTCATGCAGGATATCGGACGCAGGTGTGATAGGATATGATCCGAGAAATAATTGAATGCC
This sequence comes from Bacteroidota bacterium, assembly GCA_016194975.1. Lineage (NCBI taxonomy): Bacteria > Pseudomonadati > Bacteroidota > Bacteroidota bacterium. The sequence continues at coordinate 46,666 of JACQAM010000004.1, read as the reverse complement.
GGCTTTTTCTGCTGCGCAGATCAATCCAATAGCTGTTGCGTGATTTCCTGTGATCTGGCGATAAACACCGGCAGGAAGTTTTGCAACATCAACTTTGAATCGTGTCGTGAAAATTTCAGTATTGTCTCCGAAATTCCATCCCGATTTCAACGCGGTGATATTCGCATTCATGATATCAGGTTTCTTTCCGAATTTCTCCTTGATGAAACCGATCGTGTAATCCATCGATTTGTCGAACATCCAGAAAAGAAGTCCGAGCACGAACATATTTTTCGAACGCTCAATTTCTTTATTGCTCAATCCGCTTCCGGCGAGTGCTTCCTTGGTGAATTTGGTGACGTCAATTTTGTAAACGATAAAATCATCTGTCGAACCGTCTTCAAGCGGATTTACTCCTTCTGGATAATGCGCGAGGTTGAGATTCTTCTTGTCAAATCCTGCTGTATTAGCAATGAGGATCCCGCCTTTTTTCAGTTTATGAATATCAGTTTTGAGCGCAGCGGAATTCATTGCCACCAGCACATCATACATATCGCCGGGCGTATAAATTTCCTTACTTCCGAAATTCACCTGGAATCCGGATACGCCTGCGACCGTACCGATAGGGGCGCGGATTTCCGCAGGGAATTCTGGAAACGTACTCAGGTCTTGCCCGAGAAAGGCAGAAGTATCTGTGAATTGAGTTCCGGTAAGTTGCATTCCATCGCCGGAGTCACCGGAAAATCGAACAACCACATTTTCAGCTTCTCTTGTCTGAACGACTTTTTCGGATTTTTTTTCCAAGGTGTCCATAATTTTTTTTGAATTACTTAAGGATGTAATGACGCTTTCTTTTCCAACAACTCATCTTTCGATTCTACGTGTGCCTCGTCAGGAAGACAACAATCTACAGGGCAAACGGAAGCACACTGAGGTTCGTCGTGAAATCCAACGCACTCTGTACACTTATCAGTAATGATGTAATAAAAATCGGCAGAAACGGCAGGTTGTTCTGAATTCGCATCTGCAGTGAGGCCACTTTTTGCAGTGAAATTACCGGTGAGTTCAGTTTTATAAGAAAACTGCCAGTTTGCACCGGGTTCATAAATTGCACCATTCGGACATTCCGGCTCACACGCTCCGCAATTGATGCATTCTTCTGTGATTTTGATCGCCATAACTATGTTTTTTTTAAATGGAAGAAAAGATTTTGCTGTAAAAGTATACGAAGTTAGTTATTAAAAAGTAATATTTGTTGCACTTTTTCCTGTGCATATTTGTTTATCAAAACAGGTATTTCCGTTCTTTGTACCACCAATCAGTACATTAAAAATTTTATGGGAGCAGGGTCACTTATTCTTTTAATTCTTTGCGGAATTGCATTCGCAGGCGGTGGAATTCTTTTGTCGAAAGTTTTGGCTAAGTCGTCGAAGAATGTGGTAAAAGGAGAAGCTTACGAGTGCGGAATTGAACCCACGGGAACCAATTGGATACAGTTCAATGTGGGGTATTATCTTTTTGCGCTGATATTCCTGGTGTTCGATGTGGAAATGATTTACATGTATCCCTGGGCTGTTGTGGTAAAACATATCGGGATGACTGCTTTCGTTGAAATAATTATTTTCATTGCCATTCTTTTTCTCGGACTTTTGTACGCTTGGAAAAAAGGTGCTTTGAAATGGATGTAATTTTGTGTAAATTAATACCAAGATAGATTGAGATGAGCGACAAGAATAAAATTGAATTTCCCGGCGAAGTTCATCCTACAGAGGGAGGCGGGATATTAGTGACGAAGCTGGATGATGTAATCAACTGGGCACGTTCAAATTCATTATGGCCTCTTGTATTCGGAACGAGTTGTTGCGCAATCGAAATGATGTCGGCGGCAGATGCAAAATACGATTGGTCGCGATTTGGATTTGAAGTGGCACGTGCTACTCCCCGACAAGCTGATCTTATTATTGTTGCAGGAACGATCGTGATGAAGATGGCTCCCGTGCTGAAAAGATTATACGACCAGATGCCCGATCCGAAATATGTTATCGCAATGGGCGCATGTACGATCTCCGGCGGACCATTTTTTTACAATACGTATTCCGTTGTCAAAGGAGTTGATCACGTTATTCCTGTTGACGTTTATATTCCCGGATGTCCTCCGCGTCCCGAAGCTTTGTTGCACGCGATGATCACACTCCAGGAAAAAATAAAACGCGAACCCTATTTCAGGAAAGTAAAACAAAAAGAAGAATGAACAGGGAAGAATTGAAAGCTGCTTTACTTGAATTATGTCCTTCCGTTATTTTTGATGAGACCGGCGAATTTCTGAACGCTGAAATTCCGAATGATGAGTTCCATTCTTTTATGAAATCACTTCGTGAAAAAAATAATTTCTGCTTCGATTCTCTTTTCTGCCTCACTTGTGTTGACTGGAAAACGCATTTCACAATGGTCTATCATTTACTTTCACGCGAACACAAACATCAGTTGGTGGTGAAAGTAAAATTGACCGATCGTGATCACGCAGAAGTGGAAACAGTTTGCGATATCTGGAAGACCGCGGAATTTCATGAGCGCGAAGTTTTTGATCTCTTCGGAGTGAAATTCAGAAATCATCCTGATCTGCGCAGATTATTCCTTGATGACAACTGGCCCGGATTTCCATTGCGGAAAGATTATACGGACATAAATATGATCGAACTGTGAAACTGCTGGGAGAAGATCAGGTCACTGAAGAAGGCGAGTTCATTGTGAACATAGGCCCGCAGCATCCTTCTACACACGGTGTGTTGCATCTGAAAGTCTGGCTCGACGGAGAAACGATCAAACATATTCAACCGCATCTCGGATACATTCACCGCTCGATCGAAAAAATGAGCGAAGCATTATCCTATAGAAATTTTATTTTCGCAACAAGCCGGATGGATTATTTATCCGCGCACATGAATAATGAAGCGTGTGCGCTCGCAGTAGAAAAAGGATTGGCGCTCGAAGTTCCTGAACGTGTTAAAGTGATCCGCACGATCATGTCGGAACTTACGCGATTGTCATCACATCAATTATGGTGGGGATGTACAGGACTCGATCTCGGCGCAGTCACGCCATTCTTCTTCGCCTTCCGCGACCGTGAAGCGATCAATGCGATAATGGAAGAAACTTGTGGCGCACGACTCACGCAGAATTACATGGTGCCCGGCGGAGTAATGTTCGATCTGCATCCGAATTTTGTGAAGCGCACAAAAGAGACGATCAATGAAATAAAAAAGAATCTCCACGAATACGATGAACTGCTCACGGGAAATATAATTTTTGAAAATCGCACCAAAGGCGTTGGTTATCTTTCGAAAGAAGATGCGATCTCCTTCGGCGTTACCGGCCCTACCGCGCGCGCATCGGGCGTGAGTTGCGATGTGAGAAAATGGTTTCCTTACAGCGCCTACGATAAAGTTCAGTTCGAAGAGATCATCGCTACAGGTGGAGATTGTTACGCGCGATACATGGCGAGGATGGAAGAGATGAAACAATCTGTTTCCATCATCGAACAACTTATTGATAATATTCCCGAAGGAGATTTCCAGGCGAAAACAAAAGCAGTACTCAAATTACCGAAAGGAGAATTTTATCAGCGGGTTGAAACCGCGCGCGGCGAACTCGGAGTTTATCTCGTGAGTGATGGCGCTGCTTCTCCTTACAGGGTAAAATACCGTTCACCGGGATTCAGTAATCTTTCCGCTCTTGCAACAATGGCAGAAGGAACCAAGATCGGCGACCTCGTTGCGATCATGGCGACAATTGATCTCGTAATTCCGGATATTGACAGATGATGGCGAACTTCATAACACTCATTAGTTTTTCCGGATTGACCGGGCGCATTCATCACTGGCTGCAGGAAATTCTGCCTTCAAGTCCGAGGATCGTTTCATTGACAGAAATGGTGCTCACCGGAATTTGTCTTCTTGTTTTTCTCGTGCTGCTTAGTTTTTTTCTCGGTTACATGGAAAGAAAAGTTGCCGCATTCATGCAGCTTCGCCGCGGACCGAATCGCGTGGGGCCGAAAGGAACATTGCAGATCATCGCAGATACGGTGAAACTTCTTTTCAAGGAAGGACTCACGCCAACTGCCTCCGACAAATTTCTTTTCAATCTCGCGCCGTTCATCGTTGTTATTGCTTCCATGCTCGTGTGTGCGCCGCTTGCGTTCGCGCGAGATTTTCAGATCTGGGACATCAACATCGGCGTGTTTTATATTTCTGCAGTTTCATCGATTTCCGTAATAGGAATTCTCATGGCGGGATGGTCGAGCTTCAATAAATATTCTTTACTCGGCGCCATGCGCAGCGGAGCGCAGATCGTGAGTTATGAATTGTCAATAGGACTTTCGCTCATCACCATTGTTATTCTTGCGGGAAGTTTAAGAATTTCCGACATCGTAACGAGCCAGAGCGACGGCTGGTGGATCTTCAAAGGACATTTACCGGTGATCATCTCCTTCATTATTTTCATTGTCGCTTCTACCGCGGAGATCAATCGCGCGCCATTCGATCTTACTGAAGCCGAACAGGAATTGACAGGTGGATTTCATACCGAATATTCCGGAATGAAATTCGCGATGTTCCTTTTATCAGAGTACATTAATTTATTCGTCGTGTCTGCGATCGCCGCAACACTTTTTCTCGGTGGATGGATGCCGCTGCATTTCGGGAAACTGGAATCGTTCAATCACATCATGGATTATATTCCCGGATCGATCTGGTTTCTGGGGAAAACATTTTTTATCATTTTCATCATCATGTGGTTCCGCTGGACATTCCCGCGATTGAGAATTGATCAGCTGCTGAATCTTGAGTGGAAATATTTACTTCCGATCTCGATGGTGAATGTTCTGCTGGTTACGTTAATGGCAATAATGGGTTGGTATTTTTAAAAAAATAAAAAGTCTACGATTTTAAAAAAGAAAAATGTTAAAGAATATTAGAATAACAAACTTCTTGAGTTTTGAAGATGAAACTTTTGTATTCGACAAACGTCAAAATATTCTTGTCGGGATAAATGGTTCTGGAAAGTCAAATTTTTTAAAGTGTTTGAGAATTCTGAAAGAAGGTGTTGCGGGAATAGGTATGAAAAAATATGTTTTTGATGTTCTTGGAGGATTTGACAACATCTTTTTCAAAGGAACTAACAAGGGAAAAAATCATTTGCGCATTGAATACACATTTGACGCTTCTGTTATCAGAAATTTTGGTTTTAAATTTACTGACGATGTAATTTATACGATAGAATTTTTTAAAAGCCCTAGCACTTCAAATTATTACATAAAGGAAAAAATACAAACAATAAAAAAAGAAGGTGTCGGTTTTACTTATTTGGATTTTGATAATGGTACAGGTATGTTAAACGAATTAGATAATAATGACAACTACAAAAGAACGAAACTAATTAGGTATAATGATTTTGTTGAGCCTACTGAATTGGCTTTGTCAAAAATTTTTGACACCAACCGGTACTTAGCTCTTTCAACAATAAGAAAAGCAATTTCAGATATTGTCGTTTACGACTATTTTGACACAACACCTACAAGTCAGATTCGCAAACCAATGCTTCCTACTTCTGAAAAAAGATTGTTGCCAGATGGAACTAATTTACCACAGATATTAAATACCATTAACATTAATAATAAAACAAGTTTCCGAAAAATAGAAAGTATGTTAAATCAAGTAAATCCAAAATTCAAGGGATTTGATTTTCATATTATTGGTGGAAATATCGAATTGATGCTTGATGAGAATAATCTTAATAGCTCTATCCATGTCAACAATATTTCCGATGGTACATTAAGATACTTGTGTTTATTATCAATATTATTTAATCCTGATAGAGGTGCATTAATTTGCATAGATGAACCTGAAGTTGGTTTACATCCCGACATGATAACAAATGTTTGTAATGCTATAATTGAGGCATCAGGAAAATCCAATATGATAATATCTACGCATTCGGAAAATCTATTAAATTCTTTTGACCTAACAAATATTAGGGTTTTTGAAAAAGACGAACGAAACTCTTCTAAAATTCTCAGTTATACAAAAGAAGACTTTAAAGATTGGTACGAAGACTTTAGTGTAGGCAAAATGTGGAGAGAAGGAGACTTGGGAGGTAACAGATGGTAGATAGAAGATTATTTATTGAAGGCACAAAGGAAATTCGCAATGGAAACTTACGAGAAGGTTTCGGTATGCTCATTGAGCAAAAAGTGAGGGACAAATTGCTCCGAATTGACATGGGGGGCGGTAAGGAACAAACAATTAATAAGTTTAAGCACAGTACAAATTCTAAGTTATTGTGTGATCTTGATGCTCCATCACCTGAAATTGAAAATGATTTGAAAAAGAATGCTCTTGAGAAAGCAAAGGATTCCGTTTTTTACATGATTCAGGAAATGGAAGCATGGTTTATTTCTCAACCAAAGATTTTGGATCAATTTTACAATATGGAAATCAGCAAACGGCTTCCCCAAAAAAATGCTAGTGCATTTGCAAATCCAGATGAGGAATTGCAGCGTATTACAAAAGACACTAAAAAAGGAACATATCATAAAGTAAACCACGGCGCACAACTCTTAAAATTATTAGATGCCGATAAACTTTATCATGATTTTCCCGATTTTCAAAGATTAATCGATAGTTTCAAGTAAGCGAAAATGGAAGCACAACCGGGATATTTTAAAACGATCTTTCTTTCCATCCGTTCACTCCTGAAAGGAATGAAACTGACGGGATATTATTTCACGCATCACAAAGAAATTCTCACAGAAGAATATCCAAACAACCGCGCGACACTGGTAATGGCCGATCGTTTCCGCGGAGAAGTGATCATGCCGCATGATGAACACAACGAACATCGCTGCACGGGATGCCAGGCATGCGAGATCGCGTGCCCGAACGGATCGATAAAAATTATTACAAAGCAAGTCATCAAGGAAGACGGCAAAAAGAAAAAAGCTATCGATGCTTTTATTTATCATCTCGATCTGTGTACGATGTGTAATCTTTGCGTTGTAGCTTGTCCTTCGGAAGCTATCGTCATGGGACATGCTTTCGAACACAGCGTACTCGATAAATCAAAACTGAAAAAGATCCTGAATGAGCCCGGCTCAAAAGTAAAAGACGGAATAGAATAGTATGAGTGTATCTGCGATCATATTTTATTTATTGTCCGCCGCGATCATTGGCGGTGCGTTCATGGCGGTAACAAGTTTGAAAATTTTCCGTGCCGCCATCTATCTTCTTTTCTGTTTGATGGGAATTGCAGGAGTTTATTTTTATCTCCATTACGAATTCATCGCGGCCGTGCAGATCGTAGTTTACGTTGGCGGAATTGTCGTGCTCCTTATTTTTTCTATTTTTCTCACGCACGAATCGGGTGCCGATATGAAACCGCCGATAAAGCAGCGTTCCATATTCGCAGTGATCGCAACACTCTGCGCTTTTGCACTGATCTACGTGATCGTGAACAAACAACAATTCGTTCCTTCCCCCGCGCCTTCGATAAATGCAGATGTGAATGAGATAGGAACAGAAATGCTGAGCACCACAGCACACGGATATATTCTTCCTTTCGAAGTGATCAGTGTATTGTTGCTAGCAGCGATGATCGGCGCGATCGTCATTGCCATTAAAGTAAAACCTAAAGAATGAACCAGATCGGATTGAATCATTATCTCGTTCTGAGTACTGCGCTGTTTTTTATCGGCACGTACGGATTTCTCACGAGGCGCAACATGGTAACGATGCTCATGTCGATCGAGATTATTCTAAACAGCGTGAATATTAATTTTATCGCGTTCAATAAATTTCTTTATCCCGGAAAACTCGACGGATTGTTTTTCACACTCATCATCATCACCATCGCAGCTGCTGAGGCGGCAGTGGCGATCGCTATCATCATCAACCTGTACAGAAAATATAAATCCATCGATGTGGAAGATGCCGATTCCATGAGATTCTGATTATGATCGACGCAAAACTCATAGCGCTCATTCCGTTACTTCCCCTTGCGACATTTCTCGTAACGGGATTGTTCGGAAGAAAATACCTGAAAAACTTTTCGGGAATACTCGGAACACTTTCGCTTTTGACAGTTGCGATCATTTCCGTTTATGTTGCTTACGAATATTTCTTTGTCATCGGAAAAAATACCGCCGGCGTTTATGAAAAGATCATTGCGCTGAAAATTACCTGGCTGCAATTTTCACCGAATCTTTCCATCGACATGGGTATCATTCTCGATCCGATCTCCGTGATGATGATCGTGGTGGTGACATTCGTTTCGCTGATGGTGCATTTCTACAGCATCGGTTACATGAAAGGAGAGGAACGCTATTCCACTTTTTATTCATTCCTCTCGCTCTTCACATTTTCCATGCTCGGGCTTGTGCTCTCAAGTAATATTTTCCAGATCTATATTTTTTGGGAACTGGTCGGACTTTCTTCCTTCCTGCTCATTGGATATTATTACGACAAACCATCGGCAGTTGCCGCTTCAAAAAAAGCATTCATCGTCACACGATTTGCAGATCTCGGATTTCTCATTGGAATTTTAATTCTTGCATTTTATTCCGGCACGCTTGATTTCTCAACACTCATCACACGGCTCACAACACACACCGAATATTATTCTGCGATCACCGCAGCTTCCTTCATGGGAATTTCCGCGCTCACCTGGGGACTCGTACTCGTTTTCATTGGCGGTGCAGGAAAATCGGCGATGTTTCCATTGCACATCTGGCTGCCCGATGCGATGGAAGGGCCAACGCCGGTTTCTGCATTGATTCACGCGGCGACGATGGTTGTTGCAGGAGTTTTTCTCGTAGCAAGATTATTTCCCGTGTATGCGCTCTCGTGCATGCCCGCGCTGGAAGTGGTAACGTATGTGGGAATATTTTCTTCGTTCTTCGCAGCGATCATCGCGTGTACGCAGACGGACATCAAGCGCGTGCTCGCGTATTCGACCATGTCGCAGATCGGTTACATGATGTTCGCGCTCGGCGTTTCCGGTTATGGCGGTGAACACGGATTGGGATTCATGGCGTCCATGTTCCATCTCTTCACGCACGCGATGTTCAAAGCATTATTGTTTCTCGGCGCCGGAGTTGTAATTCATTATGTTCACAGCAATGAAATGAAAGACATGGGAGGATTGCGAAAGTCAATGCCTGTAACGCATATTACATTTCTCATTGCTTGTCTTGCCATTGCGGGAATTCCTCCGTTCGCCGGATTTTTCTCGAAAGAAGAAATTCTTGCAGCGGCGTGGCAGAATAATAAACCGGTTTTTTTTGTTGCAATTCTCACTGCCGCGATCACCGCATTCTATATGTTCCGTTTATATTTCTCCATTTTCTGGAACAAAGAAAAAGTAGACTCGCATGCTCACGATGCTCACGCGCACGGGGAAGGCGCAAAAACAATGCTGATTCCACTGATCATTCTTGCCTTGTGCGCCATTGGTGTCGGATTCATTCCGTTCGGACATTTTGTAACGAGTGATGGAAAATCATTGCACACGGAATTCAACCCGTTGTTTTCACTCGGGCCGGTAGCATTGGCATTGGGAGGAATTTTTCTCGCAATGTTCCTTTATAAAAAATCAAGCAGCAAAGCGGATTCGATCTCGGAAAAAATTTCCGGTTTGTACAACGCGGCGTATAGAAAATTTTACATTGATGAAATTTATTCTTTCATCACGAAGAAGATCGTGTTCAATCTCGTTGGCCGGCCTGCTGCATGGATAGACCGCAACATCGTGGACGGATTCATGAATATGCTTTCGACCGTAACGGAAAATTTTTCTGAAACGCTCCGGCCTTCACAATCAGGAAAAGTGCAGCAATACGCCGTTTACTTCTTCACGGGAGCGCTCGGCCTTGCGGTGGTATTAATCTACATCTGGAAATAAAAAAGTGATTTGATAATACTATGAATCTTTCGCTCTTAATATTCATTCCGCTCTTAACCGCCATCGGACTGATGATGTGCAAAAACATTTCGTATGTGCGTTGGGTTGCGTTCGTGGGATCAATGGTTCAACTGGTGCTCGGCGGAATATTATTGAAAAGTTATTTTGCGGAACGCGCTGCAGGAAATGCCGCACCGATGCTTTTTGAATACCGTCACACCTGGTACCAGGGATTGAACATCGATTATTATGTGGGTGTCGATGGAATTTCCATTGCAATGATCTTGCTCACTGCATTTGTAGTCGCAGCAGGCGTGCTCATCTCCTGGAAAATGGAAACGCTCACGAAAGAATTTTTCTTTTTGCTGATGCTGCTGAGCATGGGCGCTTACGGATTTTTCATTTCACTCGATCTCTTCACTTTATTTTTCTTTCTCGAAGTTGCGGTCATTCCTAAATTTCTGCTCATAGGAATATGGGGAAGCGGCAGGAAAGAATACAGCGCAATGAAACTTGCATTGATGCTCATGGGCGGATCTGCTCTCGTGCTCGTTGGAATTCTCGGTGTCTATTTTTATTCTGACAATGGAAGCGGCGGACATACTTTCGATCTGCTGAAAATTTCTCATCAGCATATCGCACCGGCTGTACAATATTTTTTCTTCCCGTTCTTATTCATCGGCTTCGGCGTTTTCACGGCGATGTTTCCTTTTCACACGTGGGCGCCCGACGGACATTCTTCTGCGCCAACTGCCGCGTCTATGTTTCTTGCAGGAATATCAATGAAACTCGGAGGATATGGTTGTCTTCGCGTCGCAACTTATTTAATGCCCGAAGGAGCGCATCATTATTCGTGGCTGATCATTTTGGTTTCTACCATCGCAATTATTTATGGTGCATTCGCCACACTGATGCAAACCGATCTGAAATACATCAACGCATATTCTTCCGTTTCTCATTGCGGATTTGTGTTGCTGGGAATAGGAATGATGACACAGACGGCGATCAACGGTGCGGTGATGCAAATGGTTTCGCACGGAATAATGACAGCACTTTTCTTCGCCGCGATCGGGATGTTGTACGAGCGCTCGCATACGCGTGTAGTTGCGCAACTAGGAGGATTATTAAAAGTAATGCCGTTCATCGGTGTTGTTTTTGTGATCGCAGGTTTGTGTTCACTCGGACTTCCGGGCCTCAGCGGATTCGTTGCAGAGATGACCGTCTTCATGGGATCGTGGCAGGTGCAGGAATCGTGGCACCGGCTTGCAACTATTCTCGCCTGCGCTTCCATTGTTGTAACTGCTGTTTACATTCTGCGTGCGACCGGTGCTTCGCTGATGGGGCCTATAAAAGACAAACATTTTCTCGAACTGAAAGATGCAACGTGGAATGAAAAATTAGCTGCGGTAATGCTGATCGTTGCGATCCTTGCAATAGGAATGACACCGTATTGGCTTACCAATCTTATCACGCCCGATACAAAAATTATTATGGAACGTTTAGCAAACATCGGGGGAATCTGATCATGGGAATTGATTTTTTCGAATTGATGAAACCGGAAGTGAGTTTAATGCTCATCATCTGCCTGTTGCTTGTAATGAAGATTTGGGATGGAGTGAAAGAAACCGGCACATTGCTCGTGATCGCTAATCTTTTTCTTGTTGCGCATTTCATTCTCGGATTTTTCATGAATAAGGAAGGAGCTTTGTTCAGCGGAATGTATCATACGAATGCGATCATTGTTCTTGAAAAAAATATTCTTGCTTTCGGTACGCTGCTCATTTCACTTCTCGCCTGGGACTGGCTGAAAAAACACCAGCATCTTCTTGAATTTTATATTCTTCTTCTTTCCACGCTGCTTGGCCTCAACTTCATGATCTCTTCCGGAAATTTCCTGATGCTGTATCTCGGTTTGGAACTGGCGACAATTCCTTTAGCAGCGCTCTGCAATTTTGATCTCGATAAAACAAAATCTTCCGAAGCAGCATTGAAACTGATCATGTCTTCTGCATTCGCTTCCGGCGTTCTTCTCTTTGGAATTTCCATGCTGTATGGAACAACCGGTGCCATCAGTTTTGATGAGATCGCCGCGCATCTTGATGGAAACGCTTTGCAAATGATCTCGCTCATTTTTGTTTTCTGTGGATTTGCTTTCAAACTTTCCGTTGTACCATTTCATTTCTGGACGGCCGATGTTTACGAAGGATCGCCGGTTGCAGTCACATCGTACCTTTCCGTCATTTCAAAAGGCGCGGTTGTATTTGTTTTTATCAATGCGCTGTCGCCTCTTTTCCGCGAAATGCATGAAGCCTGGGAACATTTGTTACTTGTTGCGATCGTTCTCACTATTACTGTCGGAAATTTATTTGCCATCCGTCAGGATAATCTGAAACGGTTCCTTGCTTTTTCTTCCATTACGCAGATCGGTTATATTTTACTCGGGCTTACAGAAGGCGGATCGCTCGGATCATCTGCGGCAATTTATTTCCTCGTGGTTTATATTTTTTCCAATCTCGCGGCATTCGGTGTAGTAGGAATGATCGTTTCGCAGACCGGAAAAGAAAACATCAGCGAGATGAATGGATTTTACAAGAACAACGGAATACTCGGTTGGGCGATGGCACTTGCTGTATTTTCTCTAGCGGGAATTCCACCGACGGCAGGATTTTTCGGAAAAATGTTTTTGGTAATGGCGGGAGCTTCAAAAGGAAATTATTATCTCATCGCATTCGCCGCACTCAACATGGTGGTCTCACTTTATTATTACCTGCGAATTGTGAAAGCGATCTTTATGAATAAGGCGGAACAGCCGATGGAAAAGATAAAAGGAAGTCCGGCACCCACGTTTGCTCTTGTAATTTGCATTGCCGGTATTGTTGCCGTTGGATTCTACAGCGGCATTTATGATTACATCTTTTCACTTTTTACGAAATAATTTTCAGCGATGGCATTGAATCCCAATCACGCATTCGAAGAACTCGACGGAATCAAATGTTCTATCGTGGAAAAACTGTGCACTCCTGAGCGTGTGGAATTCCTGAAAAATATTCTTGAGCTGAATAAATTCACAGTCGTCATCAGCAAATCCCCTCCGCCGAAAGTTGTTCCTCCAAAACCTGCAGCGCCGCTCGCGGAAGGACAAGTCGCGCCACCGCCTGCGCCTGAACCGCCGCCCGCGCCGGAAACATTTACCGTTGGAGTTACCGATGTGTCATTCGATCCGATCACGGCGATCTACAACCGCCAACTGAAAACGCGCGATAAAAAATTCGTGGATATTTATTATTGGAAACAGGAAACTAAAAGTCCGGATACTTCTAAGTGGTATTGGCAGAAATGAAAATGTATTGATTCGGTTCCGATCTCAAAGATTATCGCATTATCTTTTCTTAACAGTAGAAGTATTCAGTTGCGAAATCCATTTTGCCGGTAGAAGCGTATATCAGGGAAATCAATTACAATGAAAATGATCTACTCTCTGGCAATCACGATAGCGCTTATGGGCGGATGCGCAAGCCCGGATACCGTTCCGGCAAAAAATTTCGCCAACGATAGTTTAAAAAATACTGCTATGGACACCACGAAAATTGTAAAGACAGATGCAGAGTGGCAAAAAACACTCACGCCCGAACAATACCGGATACTCCGTGAAAAAGGAACAGAGCCCGCATACACCGGCGAGTACTGGGACAATCACGAAAAAGGAATTTACAAATGCGCGGCGTGCGGAGCAGTTTTATTTTCTTCGAATGAAAAATTTGAATCCGGTTGCGGATGGCCGAGTTTCACCATGCCGTTCGATTCCGCTACGTGTGATTATCACAAAGACACTTCGGCTGGAATGACGCGCACAGAAGTAACCTGCCACAAATGTGGAGGACATCTCGGTCACGTGTTCGATGATGGACCGCCTCCGACTTACCAGCGCTACTGCATCAATTCGGGTGCGTTGATTTTTGTGAAGCAATAAGTGGGGAGTACGAAATACAAAAGTGCGTTGGTCATTGCGATCCCGATCTTAATCGGGAGAAGCAATCTTGCGGGTAGCACTTTTGTATTTTGTACGCTGCCGAAAGTTTTTCTCTTAATCATCGTCTTACTCTCATAAAACCGCTAAATTTCCTTTATGAGAAAGACCACTACCATTGCCGTTGCAATTTTGTTTTCCTTTTTTGCAAAAGCACAACTCACTCCCGAGATCACTTCGTGGATACTGAATACGAACAGCGCTACCGGTTACAATAATATTCCGTCTGATGTGCAGATCGTGCAGTATTCCGCAACGCAGGTTTACATCAGTTGCACTTGTATTCCCGGTTACAGCATCGGGCCATGGACGGGTAATCCGAACACTCCTTCGAATCAGAATTTTGTTTACATGATCACGCGCGCACCTGTGCAGAATACGGGTTCACCGGTTGTAACTCCACTCGGACACATTGGTGTTTGGTCGAATGGTGTTTCTGTTTTCAATGCGAAAGACGGAATGAGTTACAACAATCAGGGAATATGGAACAGGAATGCATTGTATTATGAAGGAATAAGTTTCGACAGTTGTCTCGGGCATCCTGCTCCCAATGGAGAATACCACAATCACGTGAATCCGCATTGTCTTTATGATGATCACGACAGCAGTGTGCATTCGCCCATCATCGGTTATGCGTTCGACGGATTTCCGATCTACGGTGCATTTGCTTACACGAACACAAACGGAACCGGGCCGGTCACAAGAATGCGCAGCAGTTACGTGTTGTCTTCCAACACAACCCGTACCAACGGACCGAATGTGAATTCAACTTATCCTGCAGGATGTTTTTGTGAAGATTATGTGTACACGCCGGGTGCAGGCGATCTTGATATACACAATGGAAGATTCTGTGTTACGCCTGATTATCCCAGTGGGATCTATGCTTATTTCGTTACGCTCAACGATACTTTGTATCCGCAATATCCTTACGTACTCGGACCCACCTATTACGGAACAGTGCAGGCGGGAAATACAGGTCCGGGTGGCGGACACGTGACGATCACGGAAACAACAACAGTTTACACGGGCGCTGCGGGCGTTTACAACATCACACCAACGATCAAATACACATTGATGCCGAATCCGACGAGCGATTTTTCCTACATCTATTTTGATCCGTCAAGCACAACGAATAATATTGCAGGAGAACTTTTCGATGCGAACGGACAATTGATAGAAACATTTGAGAATATGCAACCGGGAGTTCAGTATCGTGTTGATCTTTCGCAACACGCTGCGGGAATTTATATCCTGCTTTTGCAATCAAACGGAGCGCAGGTGAAATTAAAATTAGTGCGGATGTAATTCCCCATCCTCCTAACAGCAAACATTTTTTTTGCTTAAAGAATTTAACCCTAAAAAAAGCGGCCCCCAAAATGTGCCGCTTTTGTTCTTCTGCCGTTTAACCGTACAGGAAGATATAAAAACCGGAAGAAACAATTCCTCCCACGAATGGTCTCTCTCCGGTGTACCTTTTTCATCCTTTACTTTATTTCATTTCCGCTTACAACAGGATTGTTTACAGGGTAAAAAAGGTTATGATGAAAAGGCTTATATCACAAAAGAACAAAACCGGGACACTTACAAAATAAAAAATCGATACTGTGCAGCAATGAGTCGATGCATTGCAGGAATGGCAATATTTCCCGGCTCATTGCTCCGCGCTTCCTACTGCCCGTTATCTTTGTTGCATGAACGTACTTCTTCTCGGCTCCGGCGGACGTGAACATGCTTTCGCCTGGAAACTTTCAAAGAGTAAAAAACTTTCAAAACTTTTTATTGCACCAGGAAATGCGGGAACAGCTTTGTGTGGAACGAATGTGGCAATAGTGGCAACCGATTTTGGTGGAATAAAAAAGTTCGTTCTCGACAATGATGTGAAGATGGTAGTTGTTGGCCCCGAGGATCCATTGGTGAAAGGTATTCACGATTTTTTTCTTTCGGATGAAGAACTGGAAAAGATCATGGTCATTGGCCCGCAGAAAGCCGGTGCGATGCTCGAGGGGAGCAAGGATTTTTCAAAGCAATTTATGGTGCGGCATAAAATTCCTACTGCTGCCTATGAAACTTTCACGAAAGATTCGCTCGAAGAAGGATTCAGATTCCTTGAAAAACTTTCTCCCCCTTATGTTTTAAAAGCCGACGGACTCGCAGCAGGAAAAGGAGTGATCATTCCGAAAACACTTGCCGAAGCAAAAATAGAATTGAAGTCGATGCTGGCCAATGCAAAATTCGGTGATGCAAGTTCGAAAGTGGTGATCGAAGAATTTCTCAAAGGAATTGAACTTTCTGTTTTTGTGCTCACCGATGGAGATTCCTATAAAATTCTTCCGGCTGCAAAAGATTACAAAAGGATCGGCGAAGGAGATACAGGTTTGAATACCGGTGGAATGGGTGCTGTTTCACCCGTGCCGTTTGCCGATGAAGAATTTCTACGCAAAGTGGAAGAGCGTGTTATTGTTCCTACGATCATCGGATTGAAAAAAGATAAGATCCCCTACGTCGGTTTTATTTTTATCGGACTGATGAATGACAATGGTGACCCGAAAGTGATCGAATACAATTGCCGCATGGGCGATCCGGAAACGGAAGTGGTATTGCCACGCATCAAAAGTGATCTGCTGGAAACTTTCATTGCGGTCGGACAAAAAAAATTAGCTCGTTTCAAATTCGAACTGGATCCGCGCACTGCAACAACAGTGATGATGGTGGCAGGTGGTTATCCCGGCGATTATGAAAAAGGGAAAATAATTTCCGGACTTGAAAAAGTAAAAGACGCCATGGTGTTTCATGCCGGAACAAAAATTGACGGAGAAAAAATTCTGACTAACGGTGGACGGGTGATGGCATTCACCGGCTGGGGCGATTCTATTGAGGATGCACTCATCAATTCCTATTCAGCTGCTGCATTAGTAAAGTTCGACGGAAGTTATTACCGCAGAGATATCGGCCAGGATCTCCTGGAGTACGAAATACGAAATCCCGAATGAATTCGTACTCTAAAAAAATCCCCGCAAAAAATGCAGGGATCCACTTTGTATTTTTACAGCAACTTATTTCAATTTGCCTTCTTGAATTGCTTTTTTATTCAATTTGTGTTGCCAGGTCATCCACCAGATGAAACACATAAAAGCACCGAGGATAAGAATTTTGTTTGGCGAAATGTGATCATACATCCATTGGAGGAGATCGAAAAATTTGTAGAACGCACGTCCTACGCTGTACCAGAAACCGTGACCTGTCATCATAATTGAAATGTTTTTAGCCGGCTTCAAAGATAAGGATTCGTTTTAATTGAAAAAATGGCCAGTGACTAATGACTAATTTTACTTCGTGATCATCAGAACGGTTCGCACCTATCAGCCGCTTTCATTGGTATTGATTCCATTGATCGCCGTTGCATTGTGGCTGCCCGGATTTTTAAATCCTACTTCACCATCGGCGCAGATTTACATGCCATTATTCTCAGGGCTTGCTGATTTTTCAAATTCTCACCCGCTTTTTGCACATTGCTGCGGAATTATTCTTTCTCTTGCACAGGCATTTTTTCTGAATTACATCATCAATCATCACCAGGTGCTCACAAAAAAATCCTGGTTGCCTGCTTTGCTTTTCATGGTGCTTTCTGCCTGTTCACCGGGGCTGCTGGGTTTTTTTCCGGAAATGATCGCAGGTTTATTGTTACTCGTCGCGCTTCATTTCTTATTGGGAACTTATCGGGCTGACCGCGCTTTCACCGCAGTTTTCAATGCAGGATTTTTCATCGGATTTGCCGGGTTGATCTACGCACCTTCTTTACTTTTCGTGTTGTTCGGATTTGTGGTCATTCTCATTCTTCGCCCTTTCATCTGGCGCGAATGGATCATTTATCTCGTTGGCGTATTTATTCCGTGGATTTATTCCGGTGTTTATTTTTTCTGGAATGACCAGCTCAGAGAAATGTCTTATCGTGTACTCATTGACCCGGTGAAGCACCGCGATTTTTTTCTGAAACTTCCCGTGGAATATTATTCATTGAGCGCTGTCGCGGCTTTACTTTTATTGGTAGCCGCAGGAAGATTCATTGCCGGATCAGGAACATCTACGCTCAAAACAAAAAAATCTGTTTCCGTCATGATCTGGTTTCTTGTTTTTTCATTGCTGGCTGTACTGCCCGCACAGAATTTCGCTGTTGCCGGATTTCTTTTCTGCCTTTATCCTGTTTCCCTTTTCATCTCGAATTATTTTCTTCTGGCAAGGCGCACATGGATAGCAGAAATTATTTTCATCCTCCTCCTGCTCAGTATTGCCACCACTTATTTTTTAAACAAATTTCCATTGTAGTTCACAAATCCATCACCGTGCTGGCAACGGAAGCCGGTTTACGCAGTATCTTTGTGATGTAAAAGAAAAATAAAATGAAGATCGGTGTAGTAATTTTTCCGGGATCAAATTGCGACCAGGACATGATTTATGTTCTGCGGAATATCATGAACCAGGAAGTGGTGGAGCTCTGGCACAAGGATCATGATCTGCAGCGGGTGGATATGGTGGTGCTGCCCGGTGGATTTTCTTACGGCGATTACCTGCGTTCGGGAGCTATTGCAAGATTCTCTCCCATTATGAAAGAAGTGATCGATTTTGCGGGCAAAGGCGGAATTGTTTTTGGGGTGTGCAATGGATTCCAGATCCTTTGTGAATCCGGATTATTGCCAGGCGCATTGCTTCACAATACAGAACGGAAATTCATCTGCAAAAATATTTTCATCAAAGCAGAAACAAACAACACCGCGATCACGCAGGGAATTCCAAAGGAAAAAGCGCTGAAAATTCCCATTGCCCACGGTGAAGGAAGATTTTTTGCTGATGCAGGCACTTTGAAAAAACTGAATGACAACGGACAAATTCTTTTCCGTTATTGCGATGAGAATGGAAAGATCACTGCAAATTCGAATCCGAATGGAGCAGAAGAAAATATTGCAGGAGTTTGTAACGAAGGAAAAAATGTTTTCGGAATGATGCCGCATCCTGAACGCGCTTCCGATATTGAACTGGGAAATACCGATGGAAAAATTCTCTTCCGCTCCTTGCTCAGCCTCGTTCACGCCTGAAAATCACTCCTCTTTCTTTTTATTTCGCCCTTTCCCTCGATGAAACAACTTTTCATCGTGATTAAGTAAGATTTTGTCGAAATAAATTTTGTTTCCCCTGTTCTTATTCGGAACTTTCTTTTCCCTTAACCCAACACTCCATGAAAATATTTCTACGCTTATCTTTCGCTGCATTT
This sequence comes from Bacteroidota bacterium, assembly GCA_016194975.1. Taxonomy (NCBI): domain Bacteria; kingdom Pseudomonadati; phylum Bacteroidota; species Bacteroidota bacterium. Next base: position 27,443 of record JACQAM010000004.1, on the reverse strand, counting down.
CTTTTATCCACTTCTGTATTTGCCCAGCAACCGCAGATCGGAACTTCTTTGTGGGCAGCGCAACATTCCGTTCGTACAAGAAATGTTGCTGCGAATAATTCTGTCCAGAATGGAAACGCAACACTCGGAATGATCTATGACACGACTGCATGCGGACTCAATTTCCAGCAAGCATCCCTGCGGCTCGGACAACGATTTACTCCTGCAGGAATCACACAACCCGCAGCATTTCCTATTGGCAATCTTCCTTTCTGTGCGCAAATCGACAAAGCGTATATCTGGTGCGTGGATGTTGGAAACGGCCCGGCGATAAATGTCACAGTTACAAATCCGGTTGGAACTACAACTACTTTTCCAATGACAATGATCGGCATGGATGTCGACATGTGCTGGGGCGCTACAGGCACGTACGCCTATCGTGCGGATATAACGAGCATCATCAATGGAAATGGAAATTATATGATCAGCGGTTTGCCTACTACTACAGTTTTTTCTTCGACAACGAATGATATTGACGGCGCAACGATGATGGTTATTTACAATGATGTTTCTGCGTCATACACCGGTTCCATTCGAATCGATGATGGCTGCAAGGTTACAAATGGCGGAGTAAGTAATTACACGATGAGCGGATTAACACCCTGCGGAAATTCTACTTCTGCAACCGCATTCATGGTGATGGCCGATCTGCAAATGAACGGCGCGACGTGGACCATGAATTCGGGGCCAACGAATACTACTACAAGTTTCAACTGGTGGGATTATTTTTCTACCTCTACTAGTGTTCCTCAAACACAAACGAGTTGTAATTATTCTCTGAATGCTTCCGGAGATTGTGATTGTCTTGCAATGACAGGTTTGTACACGCGAACAGCTTGCACCACTTGTAACCCCATGTCGTCTGTTCTCACTGCGAATGTTGTTTCCACAACGCCTGCATCATGCGTGAATAATGGAGCGGCAACAATTTCTGTTTCCGGTGGCAGTGGAAATTATACGATCAACTGGAATACATCGCCGCAACAAAGCGGTTACACAGCTACCAATCTTCCTGCAGGAACTTATTATGTTTCTGTTACGGATTCCACTGCATCTGCATGTACAGGTTTGAGTGTAACTATTCCATACACCGGACCTGTTCTTTCAGTGACTTCAACCGGTGTGAATTGTTCTACGCTCGGATCAGCTTCCGTGAGTGTGACCGGTGGCACGGGCCCGTACACGTACTCGTGGGCGCCTACGGGTGGAACGAATTCTACAGCGAATAATTTACCAGCCGGAGTTTACACAGTGACGGTGACGGATAATACGGGTTGTTCCATTTCAGCAACAGATACTGTGCACAACAATACTTCGCTCATTGTAAATACAGCATCGCTTCCTGATACGTGTCCATCACCAACAGGAAAAGTTTTTGCTTTTGTGAGTGGAGGAACTTCTCCTTACACTTATCTCTGGCAACCGGGAAATCAAACAACGTCATCGGTTTCAAATCTCACTGCGGGAAGTTATACTGTTACAGTTACTGATGCAGTAGGATGTGCGATCACTTCGCAAGTGAGTGTGAATACGGTGAATGTTCCAATGACAGTTTCTGCTTCCATTGTCGGGGGAAGTTTTTCCTGCCTCGATTCCGTTTATCTTGCTGCTACTCCGAATTACACTCCAACAACTTTTGTTTGGGCGCCTCCTGCAAACCTGAATAATTCCACTTCGCAGAATCCGCATGCGCTGGTGATCGGAAATGTTACTTACACGGTGACTGCAACTTCTCAATGCGGAACAGCAACCGATTCCATTACAGTAAGTGTGGCAGGATCGAATACGCACAATGAGCCGATCTGTTTTGTGTCGGTTGATACAGCGATCAATCACAACGTCGTTATTTGGGAAAGAACAAATTCTCCGGCGGCAGGAAGTTATAATATCTATCGTGAGTCGTCAGTGGCGGGAGTTTACAATCTCATCGGATCGCAACCGATCACACAGTTCTCCACATTCACCGACATGACTTCGAATCCGCTGCAAATGGCGAGTCGTTATGAAATTACCACGTCAGATTCATGCGGCGCAGAGTCGGATACGAGTGCGCATCACCGCACACTGTTCCTCCAGGTGAGCCCTTCTATTTCCGGCGGATATAATTTGATCTGGACTCCGTACGAAGGATTGAATATTGCGACGTATGATATTTATCGCGGTTCAACACCAGGAAATATGAATGTGATCGCTGCTGTGCCCGGAACAATTTTCAATTTCACTGATGGCGCTCCGCCTGCAGGGCCAATTTATTATTGTGTAGTGGCTGTTCATCCAACCGGAGGATGTAATCCTTCGCGGCTTTCACAACAAGCGGCGAGTACTAACGGATCACTTTCAAATATCGGTCTTGCAAACGGAGTTGGAATTGATGCAGCTTCATTGATGCAGAACAGTATGAGCATTACGCCGAATCCTAATGATGGAAATTTCCAGTTGAATATTCAGATTTTGAATTCCGGAAAAATAGAAGTGAAAGTTTTTGATGCGATCGGACAAATTGCCTATGAAAAAACGGAAAATGCAGGCGCAGGAATCTTCACAGAAAAAATGGATCTCTCTTCACTTGCTAAAGGAGTTTACATGGTACAGGTGAAAACAGAAAAAGGAATTGTGGTGAAGCGCTTGGTGATCGAATGAAATAGAATGATCTTTTAACTGCTTCTGATTTTTTTACAAAAGATGATGCAGAACATTGGAGATAATATCCCGAAAAAATAAATTGCAATTGCATAAAAAAAGCATCATGAAAAAAATTCAAAAGGTAATTATTGCTGCAGTTTTTCTTCCGGCATTTATTGCCGCGCAAATTCCTCAGATCGGAACCGCCGCATGGGCCGCGCAGCATAATCATACGCAGCGACTGGTCGGACCTGTCGTCACTCCACAGAATGGAAACGATACGCTGAATAATATTTACAGTAACACCGCCTGCGGATTAAATTATTGCATGTCATCGCAGCGTCTCGGCCAGCGTTTTGTTCCAATAGGAATTGCACAACCTGCGCCGCTTACGGTAGCCATGCCCGCGTGTGCAACTGTTCTCAAAGCTTATTTGTACACAGAAGCTCTCGGTGTTGCTCCGTCAATCACAGCAACCATTACCGATCCTTCCACTACTACCACAAATTTTCCGATGACGGATATCGGAAATTCCATTGACGTTTGCTGGGGAATGAACGGAACACATGTGTGGAGAGCAGATGTTACTTCCTGCATTACAGGTCCCGGAATTTATTCACTGAGCGGACTTCCTGTGAGTACCAACACTGCAACGGTCGATGTGGAAGGCGCAACACTCATAGTAATTTACAGTGATCCTTCGGCAAACTGGACAGGAACACTCGTGATGGACGATGGTTGTCATACGGTCGCGTCCGGGCCCATGAGTCACACGATGATGAATGTGAATGCATGCGCGAATTCTACTTCAGGTACCGCGTTCTGTCTTGTTGGTGATATGCAGTTCAACACGTACACGGTGATCATGAACGGCGTAACGGTCCCCACTCCGCAATTCAACTGGTGGAATGAAATTTCAACTGTAACAAATGTCACGAACGGACAGGCAACCTGTAATTACTCGCTGAATGATAATGGGGGAGATTGCTACACGCTCGCTGTTGCCGGGTTGTATTTTAAAACAACCTGTTCTTCGTGTACACCTGTTGCAACCAATCTTTCTCTTTCCACTTCTTCTATTCCGGATAATTGCAATGGGAATGGAAGTGCATCGGTGAATGTTACAGGGGGCAGTGGAAATTATACGTATCTCTGGTTGCCGGGCGGACAAACAACTTCTACTGCGACCAATCTCGCTGCGGGAAATTATTCGGTGTTTGTGCAGGATGGAAGCGATTGCGCTTCAGCAAGTGTCACGGTCAGTTACACAGGTGCAGTGCTCACTATGTCTTCGGTTGGAGTTACGTGTTCGTCTGCAGGAAGTGCAACTGTGAATGTTTCCGGCGGAACAGGTCCGTTCACTTACAACTGGTCGCCGTCGGGAGGGACGAATGCAACAGCAAACGGACTTATTTCAGGAAATTATTATGTGGCGGTAACCGATGTTGGTTCCGGATGCATGAATACAGATTCTGTTTTTGTGGCGAATAATTCAAGTTTCTCTGCAGTGGTTAGTGCAGCACCTGATACCTGTAATGGAAATAATGGCGCCGCGTCTGCTTTCCCCAATGGAGGAACTGCTCCTTATACTTATCTCTGGCAACCCGGCGGACAAACTACGCAGAATATTTCCGGTCTTCCTGTCGGATCCTATACAGTTACAGTGACTGATGCATCTGGATGTTCTTACACCGGTACAACAAGTGTAACTGCATTTGCGCTTTGGGTTTACGCAGGAACGCTCGGATATTTTTATTGCGGAGATACGATTCAATTGAGTGCTTATTCGAATGACCCGAATGCAACTTATTCCTGGTCTCCTTCTTCATCGCTGAACAATCCGAATATTTATGATCCACTCAGCAATACCGGCATGAACATTACTTACACCGTTACTGCATCAAATGCATGTATGACCGCGCAGGATACTTTCCAGGTGATCCTTGATACATTGAATTATTACAACGAGCAGATTTGTTTTGTGAGCGTGGATACTGCGCTCGATAAAAATGTTGTGATATGGGAAAGATGGGGTTCTCCGTTGAATGGTTACTACAATATTTACAAGGAGAATCCTATAACGGGCCAGTATGCACTTCTTGCTTCACAACCTATTTCGCAATTCACGACTTACACGGATATGGCTTCTACTCCACAATTGAATGCCGACCGATATGTGATCACAACAGTGAATCCTTGCGGGCAGGAATCGGATACGAGTTATCATCACCGAACAATTTTCCTGCAGACCACTCCAGACGGAACAGGAGGATTCGATCTTGCATGGACAGCTTACGAAGGATTGCCGGTTACGCAATACAATATTTATCGGGGCACATCCATCAGCACACTCTCACTGCTTACCACCGTTACATCAACCACCATTTATAATGATCCGGCGCCACCTGCGGGTGTGAATTATTATCTGGTAGAAGCAGTTCATCCATTCGGTGGATGCGCGCCATCGCGCACGATCAATTCTTCTTATCAACCGCTCGATTACAGCAATGCACTTTCAAATATCAATACGGCTAACCCGAATGGAATTGCCCAGGATAATTTATTACAGAATTCTTTCAGTATAGCGCCGAATCCTAATGATGGAAATTTCCAGTTGAATATTCAGGTTTTAATTTCCGGAAAAATAGAAGTGAAAGTTTTTGATGCGATCGGACAAATTGCCTATGAAAAAACGGAAAATGCAGGCGCAGGAATCTTCACAGAAAAAATGGATCTCTCTTCACTTGCGAAAGGAGTTTACATGGTACAGGTGAAAACAGAAAAAGGAACTGCCGTGAAGCGCTTGGTGATCGAATAATAAAATTGTAAATGAATAACCGTCGTTCACGCTGATAAATATGCAGAAGGGACGGCGGTTATTTTTTTTCTCCGTCTAATTGTTCTCTCAGCCACTTCATCGCACTCTCTTCATCGGTGAACATTTTTGTAGGAACATTCGGCTGATTTACATTGATGTAAAAATTCACGAGCAGGCGTTGAGGAAGTGCGCGTGTGATAACAGCCACTGCAAGGAATTGTTGTTGCGCAGTTTTCTCAGCGAAATATTTTCTTGCTTCGTTCGTATCCGTGTACCCCGACCGCCCGTCCACGAGCGCGCCAACGCGCAAACCTTTGGTCAGCCGCGTACCGATCTCCACTAATTCGATCGCATCCTGCAATTCAATTTCCACACCTTCATTGATCTGAAAATGATAAATATCTCCAATAAGAGAAATGGTACCTGTGCGGTGTTGAACGGTTTTGTTCACGGGGGAAGTGAATTAGAGAGGACTAATTAAATTGATTTATCTGAACAAAGCAAGAATCTTTTACACGAAAATTATTTCTGGTAGAAATTCATCGTCTTCACAAAATTCCAGACTTCGCCCGGGAAAAAATGGCGCAGGTCTTTTTTTGCTTTCAGCCCTTCACGCAGAAACGAAGCGGATATTTCCAGTTGAGGCGCATTGGTGAAAGAAACAGACGGATGATCTTTCAGTTTTCCGCCGTCGTGGCCTTTGCGCGGGTAAACTAAAATTCGATGATGTTCCAGGATGAATTCATAATTTTTCCACTTGTGAAGTGTCTCTAAATTATCAGCACCCATGATCAATGCGAATTCATCATCCGGATATTTTTCTTTCAGGTAAGCCAGCGTGTTCACCGTGTAAGAAGGTTGCGGAAGATCGAATTCAATATTACTTGCTTTCATGTGCGCATGATCTCCGATTGCCAGCCGCACCATCTGCAAACGCTGCACATCACTGAGTAAAGTTTTTTTATCCTTCAGCGGGTTGTGTGGCGATACAACGAACCACACACGATCAAGATCCGTGTACTCCAGCATATAATTTGCGAGAGCCAGATGCCCGATGTGAACAGGATTGAAACTTCCGAATAATAAGCCGACTTTCATAGAGTACTACAGGAATTTTCTGACCAATCCTTCCGCTTCGATAAAAGCTTTTTCGAGATTTTCATTGACCAGCGTAAAATCAAACGAAGGCGCAAATTGCATTTCTGAAGTAGCTTTCATTACGCGAATTTTTATTTTTTCTTCCGGTTCAGTAGCACGCCGCCGCAGTCTTTTTTCGAGTATTTCAATCGAAGGCGGGCGCACAAAAATGGCCAGCGCTTTTTCCGCATATTTTTTTTTCAGGGTGAGTCCGCCTTGCACATCCACATCAAAGATCACATGATGGCCTTTTCTCCAGATGCGTTCCACTTCTGAATAAAGTGTACCATACAATTGTCCCGGATAAACTTCTTCCCATTCCACGAATTCATTATTTGCCACGCGCGCACGGAATTCATCTTCGGAATAAAAATAATAATCGACACCAAATTGTTCGTCGCCACGAGGTTTGCGGCTGGTTGCAGAAACAGAGAATTCCAGAGTAGGAAAAGTTTTCAGCAGGTGATGAACGATCGTGGTTTTACCCGCGCCGCTGGGTGCAGAAAATATTATGAGTTTGCCTTCCATCCGGATTCAACATTCAAAATTGAAAATTCAAGATTGAAAATTATCTGTTGGCAAATTTATGACCTTTTCGCCCAGAATTATTCAGGTAATTGATGAATCCCTCCAGTTCGCCACTGATTCTTTCGGCATCCATCTTCAATTTGTCAAATTCTTCCTGCGTGATGTAACCACAATCGAGACACCTGTAAAGTTGTGACCGGAATTCCCCCGCCGAACCTTTTGAGTACGATAGGAAATTTGTGAATTCTTTGTTGCCACCGCGTTCAAATCCCTCCGCAATATTATCCATCACCGATCCGGAAGAGCCGCTCATCTGGTCTTTCAGCTTAAAGTTTGTTTTAATGAGGGAGTTTCTGATCAACGAGTCAGCATCTTTTGCGAATACTCTTGATTTCTGCCAAACGGGCAAATCTTCAAATCGTTTGTAGCTAGCCATAAAAAAATAAATTAATAATAAAACTTAAAAAAATCTTGAATCTTGAATCTTGAATAAAAAGGGACGCAAGTGTAGAAAAACTATAATACGTTCAACAATTGTTCTTTTATCTTCTCCAGTTCATCCTTCATTTCCACAACGAGTTTCTGAATTCCCGCATCATTCGCTTTTGATCCAATCGTATTTATTTCTCTTCCTATTTCCTGCGAAATGAAACCGAGTTTTCTGCCGTTGGAATCTTCTTTCATCGTCTTCAGAAAATAATCACAATGTGTTTTCAATCGCAGTTTTTCTTCCGTGATGTCGAGTTTCTCGAGGTAATAAATGAGTTCCTGCTCGAAACGATTCTTGTCGACGTTCTCTCTTGCCACAGCTTCTGCCAGGTTTTTTTCCAGCCGCTCGCGCACATTCGCCGCACGCTGCGGATCGAGTGCAATGATTCCTTCCAGTTTTTCAAGAATGAGATGAATGCGCGAAGTGAATTCTTTCGACAGCGTTTTTCCTTCATCAGCGCGGAATTTTGAAAAAGACTGCAATGCTTCTGCAATCGATTTATTTACCAGCTTCCATTCTTTCTCATCCAGTTCTTGTCTTTCATTTTTTAGCACATCAGGCAGGCGCATCACAATGGAAAGGAGATTGTCGCTTTTTTCACCGAGATGTTTCGAAAGTTTTTTCAACTCTTTATGATAAGATGCGGCAAGAGACTGGTTGATGGTGGCCGCCGGTTCTTCCATCGTCGATTCAATGAAAATTGAAAAATCTATTTTGCCGCGCTCCGCATTTTTTGAGATCTCGGAGCGGATATCCGATTCCTTCTCACGATAAACCGAAGGCATGCGCAGATTCAGATCGAGTTGCCTGCTATTGAGCGAGCGGATCTCGATCGTTACTTTTTTCTGCGGCAATTCACAAACGGATTTGCCATAACCGGTCATTGATTTCATAGAGTACGAATTACGGATTTTACGAAAGTACGGAATACGAATTGGTGCGAATATACGAATGGAAGATGGATGTTGAAGGATGGAACAAATTCCTGCATTCGAAGAAAATATTAATTTCTATAATTGAAGTAAAGCCATCTTCCGTCTCCCGTTTTCATTGGGCAGCCGCGCTCTTTTTATTCTGGCTCGCCAGTGTCACGCCACTGAAGATCATCAACGCAGAAACAATTTTTTGCCACGAGAGTACATCTTTTCCAAGGTACAATGCAATAGCAGCCGCCAAAACCGGTTGAAGATAAATGTATGCGCTCACCACCGTCGGACTCAGCGCCTTCAATGCAAGTGTATTCAGAATGTAAGCGAAATACGTAACAGCAAAAACAACAAAACAAATATTGAACCAGGTGTGTCCATCCACTTCATGCCAGTTCACTTTCATTACATCGGATGTTCCCAGCGGAACAATGATCACCATGCCGAAAAGGAAAACCCATTTGAGAATAGTGATCGTATGGTATTTCTGCATCATCGGTTTAACCAGCACTAAGAAAATTCCCCATGAGATGGCATTGATGAAAATGAAAATATCTCCAACAGGTGAATCTGCTTTTGCAGAAACAGTGTTACGGAGATTCATCATCACCAGGAAAACCGCGCCGCCAAGCCCGACAATTATTCCGGTTAACCGCTGCCATGTTATTTTTTCTTTCAGAATAATATTTCCGAGGATCAGTACCAGCAGTGGAGAAGTGATCATGATGATCGCACCGCTGATGGGTGAAGTAAGACTCATTCCTTTCACGAACAGCGATTGGTTGATGGAAACTCCGAATAAAGAAAGCAAAGCGCATTTGAGAATATCTTTCCGCGCCATTTTTTCTCCAACGATCATTCCCGTTAACCAGAGCAGTGGAGTAGCGCCAAGTAATCGCAGTACAACAAATCCTATCGGAGAAATGTGTGAAGGTGTAACCTCTTTGATGATGGTGAATCCCGCAGCGTAGATCGCCATTGCAGTGAAGAGAGAAAGGTGAGCAAGAAAAGTTCTGTTCACGATCGCTAAGGTAATGAGTATTGAGTTATAGGTTTGGGTGATGGGTGATGCAGGAATTTCCGATCGGTGACTTCTCAAAACCCAATACTCATAACTCATAACTCACTACATTTGATAAATGAAAAAGTTTCCCCTGGTCCTGCTTTTTATTTCCTTAAGCGCCACTGCGTGCTTTTCACAAACAGCATTCACCGGTAAACCGCAATACCAGATCATCACCAAAAAAGCAGGGAACTATCTCGGAACAATTGATGTGGAATTATTTCCGGCTATAGCGCCGCTTGCTGTAAATAATTTCGACAGTCTCGTAAGTACACAATTTTACGACAGCACAGCATTTCACAGAGTGATCCCCGGTTTCATGATACAGGGAGGAGATCCTAATTCGAGACACGGCCCGCGTTCAACATGGGGATACGGAGATTCTACTCAACCGAATGTTCCGGCAGAATTTTCAGCAGCAAAACATGTAAGAGGAATTCTTTCTGCTGCGCGCGATACAGGGATCAACAGCGCCAACTCACAATTTTTTATTTGTGTAGCTGCAGCGCCGTGGCTCAATGGCCAATATTCTATTTACGGCCGCGTTATTTCAGGAATGGATGTCGTGGATACCATCGTCATGCAACCAAGAGATTCGGTGGATGATCCGCTGGTGAAAATAGAAATGTTCATCACGTACATTGGCTCGAATGATACGTTAGCCACTGTTCCTGTTCTCACGCAGCCGCTGAATAATTCTTTCAGTGCAGTAACAAACAGAGTTTTGAAATGGAATGCACAGAGTGATGGAATTATTTATCACGTCCAGATTTCTACAGATTCAACTTTCGCAACAACTTATCGCAATGTAGATGTGGGAACCAATCAATACACGGTGACAGGGCTTATTTCGGGAAGCAGGTATTACTGGAGAGTGAAAAGTAATAACGGCGGTGATACAAGCGCCTATTCACCGATATGGAATTTTCTTATTTCGGGAACGGGAATTGAATCTTACACAACAACTGATCCGGTATCGGTGACACCGAATCCGGGTAACGGACAGTTTTTATTTTCAGGAATGGAAAATAAGAACACGATAGAAGTTTTTGATGTGACAGGAAAAAGTATTCTGAAAACATCCACTGAAAATTCTTCCTGCGAAATTGATCTTCGCAGTCAGCCGGCAGGAATTTATTTTTATCGCATTGCAGATGGGAATAAAATAATACAGCAGGGAAAACTCGTTAAGCAATAGCAACGAGTGTCGTCGGGTGTTACACCCGACGTTTGATTGTGCCAACATCAACTTGTGATCTTATTTTACTGCAGCAGCTAGCGCCGTCACATTCTTCTTCGAATTGCCAATGAAAATTTTCTTTCCGAGGATCACCACCGGGCGTTTCAGAAAAGTATATTCTTCAAGAATTAATTTCCGGTATTCTTTTTCCGTCGTCGGTTTCGGATCGAGCGTTTTATATTTCAATGCAACGCGGCTGAACAACGCTTCATAACTACCGGCAAGTTTTGCAATCTCATCGAGTTGTTCCGGAGAAATTTTTTCTGACTTGATATCCTGCAATGGAATTTTCTTTTTGTCGATCGCAGTTTCTTTGATGATGCGTGCGCAGGTGGAGCAGGAGGAGAGGTAGTAAAAACAGTTCATGGTTTTCATCAGATGCGGATTCCGACAATGCAGATGTCATCAACCTGTTCGAGGCCGCCTTGCCAGTCATCCAGTTCTTTTTCGAGTTTGTTTTTTTGTTCATTCATTCCGAGGTCACTTATCCCGCACAATTTTTCACTGAGTCGTTTGTATTTATATTTTTTCCCCATCCCGAATTCGCTTTCATTTATTTTATCGGCATCATTTTTTTCAGATCCTCCGAACTGGTCGGCAAAGCCATCTGAAAAAAAGTAGATGCAATCTTCTTTCTCAGGCATCAGGGTTTGTGTCGTGAATTGATTGCGGTTATCCTGGTGGCCAATCGGCTGTTTGTTGGCAGGAATGCTCAGCAGTTTTTTCCTGCGAACGATCCACAATGGATTATTGGCGCCCGCCCAGGAAATATTTTTTTTATTTTTTACGTTCATCACCAGCAATGAAATATCCATTCCATCGCGGACTTCCTCGCTGCTCTTCCGGAAAGTTTCGACAACAAGTTCATTCACTTTATCCAGGATCTTACCAGGATCTTTCAAGCCGAATTCTTTGATGGTTCTGTTGAGCGCATTATTGCACACTACCGATACCATTGCGCCAGGAACTCCGTGGCCCGTGCAATCGGCCACCGCGAGAAAAATGTGATCGTCCATTTCTTCCAGCCAGTAAAAATCTCCTGCAACAATATCTTTCGGACGGTGAAAAATAAAATGATCGCTGAAATGTTTTTTGAAAAGATCTGCCGATGGAAGAATGGCTTCCTGTAATCTTTTTGCATACGTGATACTGTCAATGATCCGCTTCTGGTGATCTTCCACTTCATTCTTCTGCGATTTAATGATCCGGTTTTGTTTTCTTGAAACGCGGAGTGAACGGAAAATAAATGCGGCGAAGACGAGCATGAAAATAAGTCCGATGATAATGGAACGATCAATCAGTTTTTGTTTGCGGTCCTTTTCATCATCCAGCAGTTTCTTTTTTGTTTCCTCTGCTTTTCTCCCCGATTCTGCTTTTTCCAATTCGTAATTCATCTCGCGGCGCGCGATCAGGTTGGAGGATTCCTGGTTGGATGCACTGTCACTCCATTGCTTGAATAATTTGTAATCTTCAAATGCACCGGGAAAATTCCTGAGCGTGCTGTCAGCGAGCGCGCGCGCATAATACGCATCGCGCAGGCCCGTTACAATGTGCAGGCGCGTCTGTATCACGAGCGCGCTGTCGATGTAAGAGATCGCTTCTTTTGTTTTTCCCTCCGACCGGTAGAGACTGGAAATGCTGAGATATATTCCTGCCGTCACATTCACATAATCCAGTTTACGCGCGAGTGCAAGGGCTTTGAAATAATATTCGAATGCTTTCGCATCATCTGATTTCATTTTGTAAATAATTCCAATATTGAAAAGTTGTCTTGCTATTCCGTGCTCATCTTTCTGTAGTTCGAAAGAGCTAAGGGCGCGATTGGAAAAATCGAGCGCCTCGTCGAATTTGTTTTCCGATAAATAGATCAACCCGATATTTCCGAGAATCCTCGTTTTCCCGCTCTCATTCCCGATCTGCTCATAAATCTGCAGCGCTTTGAAATAATATTCGAGCGCTTTCACATTGTTCGATTGTCCTGCATAAGCCACACCGAGATGATGATAAGCGACGCCGATCTCGCGGCTGTGCATCCACTCTTCACTTTTCTTCAACTCCTTGTAAAAAAAATCAAGCGCCTTCGGAAAATCTCCCTGGTTGTAATACACCAGCCCTATGTTTCCATAGGAAGAAATGATGCCGGAACTGAAATTATTTTTCAGTGATAATTCCAGTGAGAGATTACTCTTGAGAATGGCCGAATCATATCCCCCGATGTTCATGAATTCGCCTGATTCTTCAACGAGGTGGCGGATCTTCAATGTGTCCGTGCGATCGGAAGCAAGTAGCGTTCTCAACGAATCTATTTTCCTGTTCTGTGCCGCAGAAGAAAGTGGCGCGAACAAAAGGAAAGGAATAAAGACAAATAAGACCGCCCTCGTAGTACACATATTGAAAAATGTAACCGTATTTTCAAATGTAATAATTTATGACGTGAAGGAACAGGAGGAAACCCAATCAATTTCTCTTCGTTCATTGCACGGGGACGACAAAAAAATCTGCAACTTTACAATTCAAATTTTCCCAATGAAAGACGCCTCCGGATTACGCTTCGCCACCAAAGCCATTCACGCCGGACAGGAGCCCGACCCTTCTACCGGTGCGATCATGACGCCCATTTACCAGACTTCTACTTACGTCCAGGAATCCCCCGGAAAAAATAAAGGTTACGGTTACGCGCGCGGAAAAAATCCAACACGTGTTGCTCTCGAAAAATGTATTGCTGCACTCGAAGGAGGGGAATATGGTTTGTGTTTCTCCAGCGGAATGGGATCAATGGATGCGGTGATAAAATTATTGCGCCCCGGTGATGAAGTAATTACCGGCGATGATCTTTACGGGGGAAGTTACCGCATGTTCACGAAAATTTTTGCGCACTACGGAATAAAATTTAATTTCATTAATATGAGTGACGCAGCGAATGTGAAAAAGCAGGTGAATAAGAATACAAAACTCATCTGGCTCGAAACGCCTACGAATCCCACGATGCAGATCATCGACATTGAAGCGTGTGCGAAAATTGCGAAGGAAAATAAAATTCTGCTCGCGGTCGATAATACTTTTGCATCACCGTATCTGCAGAATCCATTGGCACTCGGTGCAGACATTGTGATGCATTCGGTTACAAAATATCTCGGCGGGCATAGCGATGTAGTGATGGGCGCACTTGTGATGAATGACAAAAAACTCTATGATGAACTTTATTTCATTCTCAATTCATGCGGCGCAAATCCCGGCCCTATGGATTCATTTCTTGTTTTGCGCGGAATAAAAACGCTGCACGTGCGCATGGACCGGCATTGTGCCAATGGGAAAAAGATCGCTGAGTATTTGAAAACGCATCCGCGGATAGAAAAAATTTACTGGCCCGGATTTCCTGATCACCCGAATCACAACACAGCAAAAAAACAAATGAAAGATTTCGGCGGAATGATCTCCATCGTTTTGAAAGGTGCGAATCTCGATGAAACTTTCCGTATTGCATCATCATTCAAAGTTTTTTCATTGGCAGAATCACTGGGTGGTGTGGAATCATTGGTGAATCATCCGGCGACCATGACGCACGCTTCCATTCCGAAAGAAGAGCGCGAAAGAGTGGGAGTGGTGGATAATCTTCTTCGGCTCAGTGTTGGAATTGAAGATGTGAATGATCTGCTGGATGATCTGAAGCAGGCGCTTGGGTAATGACAGGGCATCTCTAATAACTTCGAACTGCTGCGTTGGGCTACGTCCTCAAAACCCTCATTTACGAATAGTAAACTCCGGTTTTTCAGACTTGCCCGCCTTGCATTTCTGTGTTTTTAGAGATGCCCTACAAATTTTTCAATTACAGATTACAAATTGAGGGGTGTCTCTGCGTTGAATATCGAAATTTCATCCCAGTAGAATATTTAATCTGTAATTTGTAATCTGAAAATCTGTAATCGAAATGAATCACTACTTCATCACCGGAACTTCCCGTGGCATTGGAAAAGCCATTGCGGAAAAATTATTGAAGCGTGAAGATAATTTTGTGACCGGCATTGCACGCACGTGCGCGATCACGCATTCGCGTTATGAGCATTACGCGCTCGACCTTTCCAATGAAAAAGAAATAAGCGAATGGAAATTTCCATTGCTGTTTCACGCAAAAAAAATCGCGCTCATCAACAACGCAGGAATTGTGGGACAAGTGAAATATTCCGGCAGGATGGATGCCGATGCTATTCGACGGGCTTATGTTGTGAATCTTGTTGCACCCACAATTTTTACGAACGCATTCCTGAAAACGTATCACGATCACACGGCAAAAAAAATCATCATCAATATCAGTTCCGGCGCCGGTAAAAATCCCATTGACGGATGGAGCGTTTATTGTGCAACGAAAGCCGGGCTCGACATGTACACACGCGTAGTGGCAGACGAGATCCGGTTAAGCGGGAATGTGAACACGCATATTTTCGCTGTAGCGCCGGGTGTGGTGAATACCGCAATGCAGGACGATATACGCACGGTAAATATTTCCGAATTCAGCCAGGTGCAGCGTTTTATCGAGTATAAAAAATCGGATTCACTCGCCGATCCGCTATTGATTGCGGAAAAATATTGTGCTATCTTAGATGTCCCTGAAAAATTCACAGAAACATTATTTTCAGTGAAAGATATCAGGGCATAAAACGTCTCACTTTACCACACCAATATGACCAGGAAAATTACCACAGTATCTGCTGCGTTTCTTTTCGGCGCATTCACGCTCAGTGCCCAGGACGACAGCTATCTTCATTGCGGAACCGATCAGCAGATGGCGAAAGTTTTTGCTGAACACCCGGAATTGAAATCCGATTTCGATCGCAGCCAGCAGGACGCAGAGAACCACGACCGCAGCGAATTTCAGAATGGTTACCCGGAAGCGCACCTGGCGACTACGCTTTACATTATTCCCATTGTATTTCACATCATTCACATGTACGGTTCTGAAAATATTTCTGATGCACAGGTGATCGATGAAGTGAATATTCTCAATCGCGATTACCGCAAACTGAATGCAGATACTGCCGCTATCGTAAATGGTTTCGGCGCCATCGCTTCTGATGTGAATGTAGAATTCCGTCTTGCAAATATTGATCCGAATGGAAATTGTACGAACGGAATTGACCGCGTTTATTCTTCGCTCACCAATAATGCAGATGATAATTCCAAATTGAATGACTGGCCAAGAAATAAATATCTCAATGTGTGGGTGGTAAAATCCATTGGTACAACAGGTGTAGCCGGCTATGCTTATTTGCCGGGAACAGCGCCTTCTTCAAGTACAGATGGAGTTCTCATTCTTTCGAGTTACATCGGAAGCATCGGAACCGGAAATACATCTACCTCGCGCGCGCTCACTCACGAGATCGGACATTTTCTCAATCTTCAGCATGTGTGGGGAAATACCAATAATCCGGGAGTGGCTTGCGGAAATGATGGTGTTACAGACACGCCGGTTACCAAAGGATATACTTCCTGCCCGCTTACGAATAATGAGATCTGCAATGCCACCATTCATGAGAATGTGCAGAACTACATGGAGTATTCTTATTGCTCCGTCATGTTCACTGCCGGGCAGGTTTCGCGCATGCGCAGCGCCCTCACGAGCGGAACAGGACAAAGAAATAGTTTGTGGACCGCAGCGAATATGGTAGCGACAGGCGCGCTGAATTCTCCGCAGAATGTGTGCACACCTAAAGCAGATTTTCTTCCTTACAATACAACAATGGTGTGTGCCGGAGGAAGCATTACGTTCACTGACATTTCCTGGAATGGTCATCCTACCGGTTGGCTCTGGAGTTTTCCCGGAGGAACGCCTTCCACTTCCACCGATTCTATTCCTATCGTGCAATACAACACGCCTGGAGTTTACAGCGTAACGCTTACAGCAACCAATGCTACCGGATCGAATACAGTTACCAGAACAAATCTCATTTATGTTTCTTCGACCACTGCGCAATACAATCAATGGAATTATTTTGAAGGATGGGAAACCAGCAGCACTTTCACGAATGACTGGGTCGTTATTAATCCCACCGGTAGCGGATGGACAAGAGTGACTACAGCCGCATACAATGGTTCTGCTTCTGCGAAACTTTCCAATTCTGCTTCAAGTGCGGGATCGGTTGATGAATTAGTGAGTCCATCAGTTGATTTTTCTGCAATCACCGGCGGGCCTTCACTCACTTTCCGTCTCGCATTTGCGCAGCGCACTTCTACTGATCTCGATAAATTGCGCATACTCGTGTCAACGAATTGCGGGCAAACCTGGTCACAGCGTTATTTGAAATCAGGAACTACACTTTCTACTGTTTCTCCTACCGGCGTTTCATTTACACCCACTTCATCTGCACAATGGCGGCTTGTAACAGTAAGTGTTTCCAATGTGGCAACTAATTCTGACGTCAGAATTAAATTTGAATTCACGAGCGACGGCGGAAATAATATTTATATCGACGACATCAACATACAAGGCACCACCGGAATATTTTCTCCGGAAGCCGGCATAGAAAATTTTGCGATCTATCCGAATCCTGCAGGCGACAACACCAACATCAGTTTCGGAGCGGAAAAAACAATGAATGCTTCCATCACCATTATGGATGTGACCGGAAGAATTGTGAAAAATGTTTATGACGGACAACTTGCTTCCGGCGAACACCAGTTCCCGGTAAGCACAGCCGAACTCGACGCAGGAATTTATTTTGTACAACTCACAACCAGCGAAGGAAAAAGCATCACGCAGAAAATGATCGTGAACTGAGCGGCGGATTTAAAAAAAATAAAACCGGCGGAAATTCTCTGCCGGTTTTTTTCTGACAGATTTATTATTTCGTCTTGAATCCTACGAGTACTGAAACGCAGCCCGCAGCTGTTCCGTTGCCTCCGTCATTCATTCCTGCGGTCACCGTTACTTTGAGATCACTGGTGCTTTTCGCTTTGAAATCCCACACATCTGTATTGTTATGAAGTTTCGAATCGAAGATCACTTGTCCTGTCATATCGGTAACAACGAATGAAACATTTTCGAGTGTCTCTTCATAGCAAACGAGAATGCGGTATTCCTGTCCCGAATAAAAAGTAAGTGAAGTGGACATGGTTTCGCCTTCTTTGAGTTGCGTGGTATTCATCTGCCCGTTGTGAATGAACGGCGCGATCTTGGGAATACATTTTTTTCTCACCCACGTTTTACTGCATTGCGCAACAACGTCAGTAGAAATTGCCAGGGAGAAAAGTGCGGCAAAGAAAATTGCTTTCGAGCGAGTGAACATAGACGGGGTTTTATGACAAACTTTTCAGAAAGTGTGCCAAACTGCTTTTACGAAAAAAATCGGGAAGGAGTTTCAGTTCTGATTTACAACTGAATTCCGGATAGAAGTGGTAAGTGCCAATATATTGTTGAATTCCAGGTCATTAAGACTAACCTGTTTCTGGGTATCATCGCCGACCGTGGTGACTCCGCTTAAAGTATCTGTCGAGTTTTTTACGGGCCCGTCGGCAGTTTTCGGTAGTGCGTCGAAATATTTTTTCAACGACTTCAACTGATCATCGATTGATTTAACGTCGGAATTATTTTCTTTATCGAGCACTACAATGAGTTTATCAAGCGCAGAACGCTGCTCCACGATGCGAATGCGAATATCGTTGCTGTTTGTTTCTTCCGCCACTTTGCATGCGAGATAGAGGCCTTCTATCCATCCTCCGGCGAGCATGAGCGAAGAAGCTTCGTCCTGATGATTCTCGCGGAACAATGCATCGCAATCCCAATACGTATCGGTGATAATACTCAACACGCTGTCGCGATTATTCATATTGTTTTCCAAACGTGAATGGCGGTCATTATCGAAAGCAGAACTCACGTGCAGCGCATCAGCGATCTTGCCGGTGCAATTCATGTACAGCATTGTTTCTGCATGTTCATCAAAAATTCCGGCGAATGCGAGATCAGTTCCATACACACCGAGATTCAATGCGCGCGATGAAGTGGTGCTGTACTTCGGTGCATTCATCGGATCATTCAGAAAATTTTTATTGTATTTCGCTCCCGCAGTTTTCAGCAGACTGGCCATTTCAACCGGCGACGGAACGTAATAAAAAACATTCTGCGCAGAAACAACATTTTTATTCAGGTCGATCGCGGTGGTATCAGATCCTGCAT
The DNA here is from genome assembly GCA_016194975.1 of Bacteroidota bacterium. Lineage (NCBI taxonomy): Bacteria > Pseudomonadati > Bacteroidota > Bacteroidota bacterium. The sequence continues at coordinate 8,413 of JACQAM010000004.1, read as the reverse complement.
TGCCATTATTGGCCGTATCACTACAGGAGAATTCAAGTGCAGTGAAAACAATCGTGAGAAAAATAACGGATGAGAAGCGTTTGAACATCTTTTATTTTATTGCCGCCAAATATACTTCAGTATAACGCATAATGGCAAGTGAATGGTGCAGCATATTAAAAGAATTTCTGAACAAAGTGATACGAATTACGAATGATACGCATAGCTGCACTATTCGTAATTCGCATCAGTGTGCGTCCAGCCAATTCACACCTGTGCCTATTCCCACTTCGATGGGAACATTCAGCGGCAATGCATTCAGCATCGCCGATTCAATGACCGGTTTTACTTTCTCCACTTCTTTTTGCGGAACGTCAAATACCAGTTCATCATGAACCTGTAAAAGTAATTTCGTTTTGAATTTCTGCGCGGTCAATTCACGGTGCACATTGATCATTGCCAGTTTGATCATATCTGCTGCTGATCCCTGTATCGGCGCATTGATGGCGTTGCGTTCTGCGAATCCGCGCACCACGGCATTCGCCGAAGAAATATCGCGCAGGTAGCGCCGGCGCCCGCGTATAGTTTGCACGTACCCGTACTCGCGCGCAAAGTTCACCGTGTCGTCCATGTATTTTTTTATTCCGGAATATTCCCGAAAATAATTTTCAATGAGTTCTTTTGCTTCTGCTCTTGGAATTCCGAGATTTTCTGCGAGGCCGAATGCGCCTTGTCCGTAAATGATTCCGAAGTTCACGCTCTTCGCTTTGTAACGCATTTCTTTCGTCACTTCTTTTTCGCTGATGCCGTACACGTGCGCCGCAGTAGCCGTGTGAATATCTTTTCCTTCGCGGAATGCTTCGCACATATTTTTATCGCCGCTGATAGAAGCAACAATGCGCAATTCTATCTGGGAATAATCGGCGCTGAGCAACAGGTGATCTTTATTGCGCGCAATAAAAGCTTTCCGTATTTCTTTTCCGCGTTCGGTGCGGACAGGAATATTCTGGAGATTCGGATTATCTGAACTCAGTCTTCCGGTTGCAGCGACCACTTGGTTGAAGGAAGTGTGTACTCTTCCCGAAACAGGATTCACCATTTCCGGCAGCGTATCGACGTACGTATTTTTCAGTTTCACGAGTTCGCGATAATCGAGAATAGCAGGAACGATCGCGTGTTTGTTCACGAGTTTCAGCAATACATCTTCACCGGTTGCATACTGTCCCGTTTTTGTTTTTTTCGGTTTCTCTGCAACTTTTAAAACTTCGAATAAAATATCTCCCACTTGCTTCGGCGAAGAAATATTGAATGCAGTGCCTGCGAGTTGTTGTATTTGTTTTTCGATCTTCTCAATATCTTTTTCCAGATGGCCTGAAAGTTTTTTCAGGAATGCAGCGTCCAGTGCAATTCCTTCTCTTTCCATTGCGGAAAGTACAGGCACCAATGGCATTTCTATTTCTTCGAATAATTTCTGTGCATTGAGTTCTTTCAGTTTCGGAGAAAAATATTCTGCGAGTTGCCAGGTAATGTCGGCATCTTCTGCTGCATATTCTTTTATTTTTTCAATCGGAACATCGCGCATGGAAATCTGGCTTTTCCCTTTTTTACCAATGAGCGTTTCAATACTTACAGGAGAATAAGAGAGATAAGTTTCGGCGAGCACGTCCATCCCGTGACGCATTTCGGGCTGAATGAGATAATGCGCGATCATCGTATCGAACAACACACCTTTTATTTCCACGCCATAATTTTTCAGCACGCTCATATCGTATTTTATATTCTGTCCCGTTTTGATAATTTTTTCATCCGAGAAAAGCGGTTTGAATTCATCTACGATCTTCTGCGTTTCTTTTTTATCGCCGGTGAACGGAATGTAAAATCCGTGATGATCCTTCCAGCTGAAGGACATGCCTACGAGTTCTGCCGAAAGTGTATCAAGCCCGGTGGTTTCCGTATCGAAGCAGAAATTCTTTTTTGAATTCAGTTCATGAATAAGTTTTTTTCTTTTTGCTTCGGTATCGGTCAGTTCATATTCGTGAGGGGTGTTCTCAATATTCTTCAGCACTTTTTCTTCCGCATCGGAGGAAGTTTCTTCTTCTGTTTTCCCGGTATGGCCGAAAATATCCATCTGCCCCGGTTTTGTTTTTTTCGACGGGCCTGAATTCTCATTGGAAGAATCGTCTGCTGTTTCCTGTTTTCCATTGGTAGCAGCAGGAAGTTCTTCTCCAAGCACCTGTTGAGCAAGACGGCGGAATTCCATTTCTGCAAAAAGAGTTTTTACTTTTTCGCGATCGATCTCTTTTGCGCGCAAATGTTCTTCATCCAATGGAACAGGAGCGTCAATGAGAATAGTTGCAAGCCGTTTTGATAATACTGCATTCTCTTTTCCGGCCTCCACTTTTTCGCGCATTTTTCCTTTGATCTTGTCGGTATTCTCCAGCACATTTTCTACGCTGCCGAATTCCTGTATGAGTGACATGGCCGTTTTTTCTCCGACACCTTTTATGCCCGGAATATTATCGACAGCATCGCCCATCAAACCGAGAATATCAATAACCTGCAGCGGCGATTTAATTCCGTATTTATCACAGATCTCTTTTACGCCGAGTTTTTCAGGAGGGCCGCCTTTGTAACCGGGTTTGTAAATGAAAATATTATCGGAGACGAGTTGTCCGAAATCTTTATCGGGCGTCATCATGTAAGTGACGAATCCTTTTTTCTCTGCTTTCTTGGCGAGTGTGCCTATCACATCATCCGCTTCAAATCCATCTGATTTCAGAACAGCGATATTGAAAGCTTCCAGCAATTCGAAAATGTAAGGAAGGGAAGCAGCAAGATCTTCCGGCATTTCTTCACGATGTGCTTTGTAATCTTCAAATTCGATATGGCGGTGCGTGGGTTCGGCGGTATCGAATACAACAGCGATGTGCGTAGGATTTTCTTTTTTGAGCAATTCAAGAATAGTATTCGTGAATCCGAATACGGCGGAAGTGTTAACACCTTTCGAATTGATACGTGGATTATTGGCAAAAGCAAAATAAGAGCGATAGATGAGAGCGAATGCGTCGAGAAGAAATAATTTCTTTTTCATAGAGAAGCGAATATACGGATTACGAATGGGGGAATTGAGAATAGAAGGAGTTGAGAAAAAGATAATCGTACAATTACTCCATTCTTCCATCCTCAAATCTTTTCCGGTTAAAAACCACACAGCCCGGAAACATTGCTGCTTCAGGGCTGAGGGCGGAAACTACTACTAAGGGAAAATCTTAACGCGATCCCTGCAGGGAACCGTTCTGTTGCTGATACCAGGTGTTGTATTCCTCAACGACTTTCTGAATATCGGCGATCTCATATTTTTTATCATCGTTCTGAACGCGGGCCACCAGTTCGGTATTATCTGCCATCAGTTCGGCAACTGTTTTTTTGAACTTTCCTGTTTTCACTTTTTCGAGCGAACCGCTTCCGTCATTTTTCTCAATGAAATAATCGGAATCAACGATCACTTCATTCCCGCGCTGCAATTCATATTGCAACTCATAAAGATTTATTCTGCCGGATGAAAGAACTTTCACGAATGACAATTCTCCGTCGATCGTTCTTGAAATGAAACGTGTTTGTTCGAAACCGAATTCTTTCACCACTTCGGGCTTGTATGTTTTTGTGGCCTCGCCCTGCTTAAGAGAAACTTTGGAAAAAAGCGAGAGTTCTTTGGTCGTGTTTACATGAATGTCTCCTTTAACCGAATCGCCTGAATTAAGAATGACATATCCTGTTTTCCAGACAAGTTCCGCGTAAGAAGTTCCAGAAACGAAAAGTGCAGTAAAAAGAAGGGAGAGAATTTTTTTCATTGTATTTTTTTTGCGAAACCCAAAGAAAATACAACAAGAGCGTAAATGAAAGAGTGTGTGAATAACTATGGAAAAATGTTGAAAAACGAAGAGGATTTGTTAAGGGCATCTCTAAAAATACAGAAATGCAAGGCGGGCAAGCCCGAAAAACCGGAATTTACTATTCGTAAATGAGGATTTTGAGGACGTAGCCCAACGCAGCAGTTCGAAGTTATTAGAGATGCCCTTAAGAAACTACTTCACATTCTCGTTGTAGATCACGTCCACCAGCACATTGCCCACAATTCCCAGTGTGTTCTTATCGATGTTGCTCATATTGTCGGTGTGCTTGTGATGCCACTCCGGGTAGTCGTGCGTAACGGGATTGTAATGCACGATATCAATGCAGGGAATGCGCGTGATCTGGTTGATGTAAAGATGATCGTCAGTTGTTTCGCCCGTCACATCATTGGTAAAAATTCCTCCGTACCCGAGTGCCGCTGCAGCCATCCACACTTTGTTCACAATGTCGGGCGCGAAAAAAACAGAAGTTCCTTCACGCGGAAAGAGCGGCATTTTTCCTCCCACCATATCCAGGAGAATTGCAAATCCCGCTGTGTATCCCGGTGGAGTATGCTGCGCCCAATACTGCGTTCCTATGCACCATGTTTTTGCATCGCCGCCGTTATCACCGAGATCTTCAGCATCGGAAAAAAGAAAATCGACACCGATGCCCGGATCTTTTTCATTGACAATTTTCGCCATCTCGAGCAGAACTGCTGCGCTGCTTCCTCCATCATCAGCTCCGTCAAAAGGTTTTTTCCGGAATGCAGTGTCCTCGTCGAGATCTGCGTACGGGCGCGTGTCCCAGTGCGCGAGCAGGAGAATTCTTTCTTTGCGTTCCGGTTTGTATTGCACGAAAATATTTTTGATCGTGAAATTTCTTCCGTCGTAAGATGATCCGGAAGATTCCTGCGTGGTTGCAGGATAACCGTAACTCTTCAGTTTGTCAATGAAAAACTGTGCGCATGCGTCGTGCGCAGGTGTGCCCGGAATACGCGGGCCGAAATCAACTTGCTTTTGTACGAATGCAAATGCCGAGTCGGAAGAGAATGCAGGGCCTTTCACTCTGGGTTTTTTCGGAGTGGTAACAGCAGAATCATTCTTATGATCGCCTGGATTTCCGGAAGAGCAGGAGGAAATTGCCAGAGTGAAAACGAAAGCTAAAACGAAAAAAAATTTCACGGAGTACATTGGTGTCATTGGTGAATTGTCATGGAGTGTTTGTTGACCATTGGAGATGAACGTCCCAATGACTTAATTTACGATTTCATTTCCCAGTCAGTTCCGTCCTTACCATCTTTTAACACGATATTCAGTTTTGCAAGTTCATCGCGGATCACATCACTCGTTGCAAAATCTTTTTTCGTGCGCGCATCGGCACGCAGGCGAATGATGAGTTGCATCAAACCGTCAGCAGCATTTCCGGAATTTTCCATCACGTCATCTTTCAACCCGAGTACATCGTAAACAAAATCATGTATTGTTTTTTTCAATTCACCGAGATCACCTGCAGTTAAAGTTTCTTTTCCCCGTCCGGCCGCATCGTGCGGGCGGGCATCATTCACCGAATTGATAATGCGCGCCGCATCGAACAACTGCGCAAGAAGAACAGGTGTATTGAAATCATCATTCATTGCATCGTAGCATCGCTTTCTGAATTCTTTCACGTCAAAAGAAGAAGTGGCAGAAGTTTTGAGTTTGTCGAGAAGACGAACCGCTTCCATTAATTTGCGAAACCCTTTTTCTGATGCTTGTAATGAATCGTTCGAAAAATCGAGCGTGCTGGAATAATGCGTTTGCATCATTGCAAAACGAACGGTCATCGGCGAATAACCTTTATCGAACAACGGATGTTTTCCATCGAGTTTTGCCTGCGATGGAGTTGCGCTTTTCGAATCGGCAGCGAGTTTCATTCCCGTAAATAATTCTACCGGAAGAAAAACATTTCCAAGCGAGCGCGACATTTTTTGTCCGTTAATGGTAAGCATGTTCGTGTGAATCCAGTATTTCACAGGAGCTTCACCACAACATCCTACGCTCTGCGCAATTTCATTCGTATGATGCGTGGGAATGAGATCCATTCCTCCACCGTGAATGTCAAAAGTTTCACCGAGATATTTTCTGCTCATTGCCGAACACTCGATGTGCCATCCCGGGAAACCTTCTCCCCACGGAGAATTCCACCGCATGATGTGTTCCGGTTTTGCTTTTTTCCATAATGCAAAATCGAGTCGCCCGCGTTTTTCATCCTGCCCGTCGAGTTCGCGCGTATTACTCTGCTGATCTTCGGGCGTTCTCCCCGAAAGAATTCCATAATTATTTTTCTTCGCGAATTTTTCCACATCAAACCAAACGGTTCCGTCTTTCACGTAAGCGAATCCCTGCTCAATTATTTTTTCCGTCATCTCGATCTGCTCGATGATGTGGCCGGATGCTGTTGGCTCAATAGAAGGCGGAACAAGATTGAGCAGATTCATCACTTCACGAAAACCAAAAGCATAACGCTGCACAATTTCCATTGGCTCCAGTTTTTTCAGTCGCGCTTGTTTTGCAATACGGTCTTCGCCTTCACCTGCATTTTCATCTTCGAGATGGCCCACATCCGTAATGTTGCGCACGTAGCGCACGTTGTACCCGATGTGTGTGAGGTAACGGTAAATGATATCGAATGAAGTGAACGTTCTGCAATTTCCAATGTGAACATCGCTGTAGAGCGTAGGCCCGCACACGTACATGCCCACGTAGGGAGGATTAAGCGGAACGAATAATTCTTTTTTCCGCGTGAGTGTGTTGTGTATGAAAAGTTTTTGGCCGGACATTGCTGCGGTGACAAAGGTAGCAGAATGAAGGAAAAAAAATCAGCGGCCCGTCCGTCCGGGTCATCCCCGTCCGTACCGGCACGGGCGGGCGGGCGGACAGTTGTCAGCAGCAGCGGCAGAGAAAATCTGTGAAGTAATCGGTGTTAATCAGTGGCAATATTTACCCGTTGCCTGCCGCAACTGCTGGTTTGAAAAAAAATAAATTACCTCTCTACTTATTTGCATCAGCAGGAATAGGGCCATCACCCACATATTTTCCATCCCTGAATAATTTTACCTGCACAAGATTTCCATTGGCGTCGTAAACGCGTTCTTCGCCGGTCAGTAATTTGTTATCGCGAAATATTCCTTTCTGAGAGATTTTTCCATTCTTGTAAAGTACACGCTGGCCTTCATCAAATCCATGGTGATTTGAATTCTCATAATATTTTTTTCGGTTAGGATCGTATTGATAATCCCGATTGTCTTTTTGTGAATCATTTTCTTCCGGAAGCGGGGGAAATATTTTTGTTCTTGAAGAATCAATAGATCCGTTAACGAAAAATGTCTGTCGGTAAAGCCGTCCGCTGTCATTGTATTCTTTTGTCCATCCGTTGCTAAATCCATCTTTTACTTGTACGTCGAATTCCATTTTTCCATTGGAGCGTTCGGCCGATTATTCACATAAGTCATTTCCGATTTTTTTCCGCCGGATGGATAATAAGAAGTCCATACACCGGTCCTCGAGCTATTCACATAATTTCCTTCTTCAACAATTGCGGAGTCTGCAAATGACTTATCATTTTTCATTTTCCCGGTGATGATGAAATAACCCTGTTTTTTTCCTGCACTGTCAATGCGGTTGAGCGTATCGTTTTGCGCAGGAAGAATGCTGCAAGAGAGAAAAAATAGTATGACGAAGAGAGATCTCATCTATTTTCCTTTTCCGGTAATGGAGCTTCACCCACATATTTTCCGTTTTTATATAATGCAATGCGCATTAATTTTCCTTTGCTGTCGTAACAATATTCTTCTCCGTCTATGAGCCGGTAATTTTTAAAAATGCCGGTTTGATTTCCTTTCTCGTCAAATTCAGTGAAGTTGCCGGTTGAATTTCCATTGACAAAAAGCGTTTCTCTTTTTACTTTTCCATTCGGCCACTGATTGATCACAATGGATGAATCGGGTTTCGGATCAGAAATTTTGCCGTTGTCACTGCTGTCCTTCATGTTCACCACAATTGCTACATGACAATCAATGCATTCATGATCAGTACTGTAATTATATCCGGGATGATCTTCATGATAAGAACCGGGAAATATTTTTCTCTGCGAAATATCTTCTTGCCCATCGGTGTAAAAAAATTCGCTGAGCATTCTTCCGGTGGAATCAAATTCATACACCCAATCGTTTTCTTTCCCATCGATGTAGGTGACAGAAGTCCATAATCTCCCATTGGGCCAGTACATGTAGTTTGCGCCATCGCGCTTTCCCTGCGAATTGTAATGAAATGCCTGGCGGACGGAATCGTTTGTGTAAAACATTTTATAATCACCGATCCAGTGTGTTGCTTTCCACGTTCCTTCTTCCGATTTATGTCCTTTTTCATTGTAGAAAACCGCATGCCCGTTCGGCCGATTATTCACATAAGTCATTTCCGATTTTTTTCCGCCGGATGGATAATAAGAAGTCCATACACCGGTCCTCGAGCTATTCACATAATTTCCTTCTTCAACAATTGCG